>HF990761.1 GCA_000436255.1 Clostridium sp. CAG:1193
TCGAACCCACGTCTCAGCCTTGGCAAGGCCACGTACTAGCCGTTGTACTACACCTGCAAATATACATTTTTTAAAATGCATATTTATAATAACATAATTATTTAATATATTCAAGAATATTATTGATATTTATTTCTAAAATTTCATCTTTATTTCTTCTTTTTAATTCAACGATTCCTTCACTTGCTTTTTTACCAACTAATATTCTATAAGGTATTCCTATTAAATCCATATCATTTAACTTAACACCGAGTCTTTCATTTCTATCATCTAATAGTGGTTCGATATTATTAGATATTAATGTATCATATAAATTATTTGCAACATTCATTTGAGTTTCGTCATTAATATTAACTATTACTATTGAACACAAGAATGGTGCGACTGACATAGGCCATATTATACCTTTTTCATCATGATGCTGTTCAACTATTGCAGATATACATCTACCTACACCTATACCATAAGATCCCATTACTACTGGTTTTATATTATTTTCTTCGTCTAAATATGTAAGACCTAAGCTTTCTGCATATTTTGTTCCTAGTTTAAATGTATTTCCAATTTCTATTCCTTTTTTGAAATATATTTTCCCACCACAAATAGGGCATATATCATTTTCTTCTACATTTACAATATCTGCAATAACATCATATTTAAAATCACTAATATTTGCATTAATATAATGATATCCTTCTTTATTTGCACCTACTACAAAGTTAGTCATGTATTTAACTTCTTCATCAATAACTATTTTAGCATTAGTTAAATTTATTGGGCCGGTGTATCCAGGTACAGCATTAGATTTACTTATTAATTCATCATTTGCAAAGTTAACTTCTTTAGCATTTAATAATTTACATACCTTAGTTTCATTTAAGGTTCTATCTCCTCTAATAAAGAATACTACAAGTTCACCATTAATATTCATAAGAAGTGCTTTTACGCTCTTTTTAATATCTATATTTAGATAAGTGCATACTTCATCAATAGTTTTAGCATCTTTTGTTTCTACTAGTTCTAATTGTTTTTCCTCTTCGCTACTAACTTCTATTTTATGAGTAGATACTTCAAGATTAGAAGAGTAATTACAACTATTACAAAGTACTAAAGTATCTTCACCAATATCAGTTTCTGCTTGGAATTCTTCTGATAAAAGACCTCCCATAACACCAGTATCAGCTTTAACTATTCTATAATTTATATCCATCCTGTCAAAGCAATTTTTATATGCATCATACATTTTTTTATAAGATACATCTAGTCCTTCTAAATCTTTATCAAATGAATATGCATCTTTCATAACAAATTCCCTTACTCTAATAAGGCCATATCTAGGTCTTGCTTCATCCCTAAATTTAGTCTGAATTTGATATAAAGAGTAGGGCATATCTTTATAAGATTTAATATTTGGAATACTTGCGATTGTGAATAATTCTTCATGGGTTGGTCCTAAAATATATTTTCTGTTGAATCTATCATTTAAAGAAAATACACTACTACCAAAGTTTTCTGTCCTTCCTGTTTTACTATATATTTCTTCTTGAATTAAAGTAGGCATAGATAATTCTAATGCTCCAGTTTTATTCATTTCTTCACGAATAATATTTTCTACATTTTTAAACACTCTATATCCTAAAGGTAAAAACATATAAACACCAGCAGAACTTTTTTTAATCATCCCACTTCTTACAAGTAAATTTCCACTAACTGAATCTTCATCTTTTATATCTTCTCTAATTGTATAAAAATAATTATTTCTTAATTTCATATTTCCACTTCCATTGTCATTATATCACGAAAAAAAGACTATCGCTAGTCTATTTGTTCGCTTATACTATTTTTTATATAATTATCATTAGGTTTAAATACTTTTTCATAGTAATTTGTTTGTAAAATTAAATTAGATATTTTAAATTGGTTATCCACAAGATTATTCATATAATTTATGTATGTTTCATCTATTTTCTTACCATCAATACTAATTACAGAGTTATTCACAGAATTATATTTAATTTTATCTGTTATAAAACTTCTATTTGCAAATACTACTAATCCCTCACTATCTGAAAGTAAGTCTTGACCTATTATAAATCTTGAATCATATTCTATTCCAAATAAATTAAGTAAAGTAGGAAGTACATCAGGATTTGATCCAACTTTAGTAACTGTTACAGCTTTTTCCATTGTATTATTCCATATTATTAAATCTGAATGATATAATTCAAAATCATCATCTCTATTGGTTTCTGATATTTCATTTATTTCTTTATTAGATAGACCATATGGATAATGATCAGGTGTTAATACTATAACAGTATCATCAAGTTTTCCAGAGCTTTCTAATCTATTAATTAAAAGTTCTAAAGCTTTATCAAGTTCAATATTACTTGCTAAATATCCTTTAACTTTATCACTATAATCTAAATCTTTTACAAGATCCCAGTTTTTTTGAACTAATTTATTAGTTTTTGAATAAGTCATGTGCCCACTTAGTGTAATATAGTAAGAGAAGAAAGGTGTATCACTATTCATATAATCATCAGTAGTTATATCAACCATATCTAAATCACTTTCATGAAATGAATTACATGGTAAATCTAATCCATAATAACATGATTTGAAATTTTTATAACCTAGAGAATCAAAATAACTTTTTCTATTATAATAATCCCCGTTATAATTATGATATACATTTATATTATAATCTTTAAAACTGTTAACAAATAGGTAAGGACTATATACATCTTTATTAGCATATAAAGTTAAAGTATCACCTCTACTTGATATTAGTGACCATTCCGTTCTAAACTCACCATCTGCTGTACTTGCTGGATATAATGGAGTATAGTAATTTGTAAAATTAAACCCACTATTTGCAAGTTTATATAATGTAGGAGTTAGATCTTTATCTATTGCAATTGGATCTAATGATTCAGCTAGAAAGAATATAACATTTTTACCTTTAAACATGCCAGTATACTCATTCTTTTTTGTACCATCCATAGTTCTAAAATATTTATGAAGTAAAGAAATTATTTCATCGTCTTCATTATCGATTAAATTATCAAAATCAATATCAGTTATATTATAAGAATCTTTTGAATTATTTGAATTTGGTTTTTTATCATCAATTATTATTTCAATTTTTCTTTCATTCATTCCGAATATTGATCTATTTAAGTCTAATGTCATTGTAGTAAGCAATCCAAATTTTTTAGATGATAGTATAGGTGCATGTGTATTAAAATATAAATTATATGATGAATATATTGCTTTTTTATCTAGGTTAATGCATGTAAATGTAACGGATACTAAAAATACATATAAAGCAAGAGATACACTTAAAGTAACAAAACTATTTCTGCTAAAGTCAAATAATTTATTTTTAATAATAAAATATAATACTACAGGTATTAATAAACATATAAAATTATATATATTATCTATAATTGTGGATAATATAGTTCTCCAAAATTCAAATACCTGTCCACCATTAGTCATTGAATAGACTGAAAATACACTATTATATACTTTAAAATATACCATTTGTGCTGCAAATATAAAGAATACTAGTAATAGAGTAATTGTACTTATTTTTTTATTTGCTTTTTCACTAAATAGAGTAGTTATAATATATAAAAGTATACTTACTGGTAAACAAAATATAATCATTTGTATAAAATCACTATCTAAAATATTTTTAAATAGAGTCATTCTATATATACATTCAAATGAAATAACAGTAAAAATCCAAAAGATAATAAGCATTATTTTCTTTTTATTCATATTACCACCTTACTTATTACCAATTACATATGTAATTCGTAAATTATTAATAATTTGTAATAAATTATCTAACACATTATATCACATTTTACAAAACTTGACAAATATTTTAAAAGTAGTATAATAACAGACACTTAAAAAGGAGTGATATTATGGAAAATGAGAGAGTTATAGAAACAAATAAATCTAATACTAAAAGATTAACACCAGAACTTTATCATGAATTACAAACTGAAGTATCATCTACAGTATCTGATGAAGGAACAAGAATTATATCATTAGAAGAAGAAATTCGTAGTGGTTATGAATCAAGAAGAATCTTAGAAGAACAAATACAAAGTATTGAAGAAAAAATTAATAGTATTGATAATCATATATCTGTTTGTGAATCTGAAATTAAGGAAAGTCAAAGATCAATAAAAGTAAGTACAGCATTTTTAACTAAATTAAATAGAGCAATGAACAAAGTTATGTCTGCAAATAAAAGTGCACAAGTAGATGCTGAAAGAATGAAAGTTAAAGTTTATAGAAGAAAATAGGGTATCCTATTTTTTTATTTTTTATGACCTAAAAAACCATATTTATTAGTAATTGGATCTTTAAATAATGGAATTTTAATTGGAAAAAATGTAAGAGTTAAATACATTATAAATATTAATATAAATAAAAATAATGATATATAATTAAGTATTCTATGTGTATTATCTATTTTAAGAATTAAATACATAAAATATTCTGAAGATAAAACTGCAATAAAAAATGATGATATATCAATAGCTGGTATATCTTTTTTTAATATACTTTTATACCCATAAAATATAGTCGGAATTACTATAATTACAGTTAAAACACTTACAAATTTTGCAAGAAAGTAATTTGGTCTATCAAGATAAAAAACTAAATCAATAATTGTATATAAAAACATTGGAGTAAGTGCAAGCTTAATATGTTCCCACACACTTTCATTAACCGCACTAAAAATGCCTACAACTTTATTATGTTTACTAATGTCATATGTAAAATGTAATAATACACCAAATATACATACAAATATTGTTTCTAAAATAAGTATCATATAATCACCAATATATTATATAAAAGTAATTTTAAAATATGACTAGGTATAAAAATCTATTTATAACTCATATAATTTATTATGAAAATAAAAATTTTTTTGATAATATCAATGCTTATTAATATATTGTTTTTTATGCAT
>HF990762.1 GCA_000436255.1 Clostridium sp. CAG:1193
AATGATCATTATGAATATCAAGTTATTAGATTATATAAATAATCATAAATTACAATTTGAAAGTGAGGTATATTATGGGAATATTTAGTAAGAAAAACAATAAAGCTAATTTTTACAAAGAATATAAAATTACAGAAAAATTAATGAAAGAATCTACAATTACTCATATTACAGAAGATAAAATACACATTGAAACAGGAAGTTATAATAATGGACTAATTAGTGTTTTAGATATTGATGTAACTGTAAATATAATGAAAGCGTGGGAATGGAGATTTCAAAAATATTTCATTCCTATCATTGCTACTGCATTTGGGGATTTGTTTATATATAGTCCAAGAAGTGAAAAATGCTATTTTTTTCAAACACAATATAACAACATGGAGGAAATTACAGATAATATTGATGAACTATTGAATAGTGCATTGATTGATAGTGGTATTATATCTAGTGTACTTTTAAAGGATAAATTTAATAATGTATATTCAAAAGTAGGAACTATAAAATACAATGAAGCATATATTTTAAATCCTTGGATAATGCTTGGCGGAAATGATATTGTAGAAAATTATTCTATAGGAGATTTAACTACATATTTAAAATTAGTTTCACAGACTTTAGATAAAGAATAGAGTAATTGCTAAATTACAATTTATAAATTAGTTGAAAGCTATGATGTAACAGTGTTTAATAGATATGTTAAAATGCATTGCTTGTAGCAACAGGGTATTTGTCATACAATTTATTTAATGAAAGGAAGAAATTATAAATGTTAAAAGATAATTTAAAAACATTAAGAAAAAATAAAGGACTTTCTCAAGAAGAATTAAGCGTTAAATTAAATGTTGTAAGACAAACAGTATCAAAATGGGAACAAGGATTATCTGTTCCAGATGCAGAAATGTTAATATCTATATCGGAAGTATTTGATACACCAGTTAGTACAATTCTTGGAGAGAACATTTATGAACAGGAAAAAAACGACTTAAAGGTAATATCAGAGAAACTAGAGGTTATTAATGAACAACTATCTAAAAAACAAAAGCAAAAAAGAAATATATTTGTTAATACTTTAATAATAGCTGATGTTTGTTTGATTTTATTATTTATCTTATTAGCACTGTTAGGTAGTCCATATCAAAATTGGGATTATAGTAATCCAGAATGGGCAGTTATTGGAACTATATGGCATTCATTTGAGTGGGTATATTTTAAAGTAGCTCCATTTATGATTGTTGTTATAACGGTAATTGGAGTAATACTTGTTAAAAGAAATAAATAATAGCAAATTACAATTTATCAGTGAGATTAGTTTTAAATATAACTAGTCTTTTTATTTTACTTTATATTTTTTCATAAATTACCCATGTTATTGTTTCATTTAAAGCTAATACTCAAAAATAGCATTTTATAATAAAAGTAAGATGCTCTTGCATGCTTACCTTTATGTTATTATAGTTAAAAAAATACTAAATATAATATTTATCACTATAACTAATTGCTAATTCTATAATTTTATCAATAAGTGAAATGGTTTTTTCCAATCCTCTTTATAAAATTATCTTTCAATATTACCTTTTGTTACACCTTCATATCTAAGTTCTATGTTACCTTTTAATGTTTTATTAATATTTACTTTTTGAATTAAATCACTCCACTACCTATATAATAGCATAGCTTATATATATTTAAAAAGAAAGAATCCTAAAGCATTATAAATTAGTATCATTTTTTAAATATTTATCTAAATACGCAGTCCATTCTAAAGCATTTTCTTCTTTGAATAAGTGATACAATATATCAACAACTATTTCGTGTCTTTCTTTTGCTTCTTCTTTTCCTGAATCTGTCATCATTAAGTCTTTTAATTTTAATATTTTTTCAAATATATGACAAACACTACTATCAGAAGTTCTTGTTGCATATTTAGAAGCACTCATATTTTCAATTGGAAAAGCGTTTTTATCAAAAAATGGTTTCCCATTTTTCATACTATATTTATAGGCTCTTAATATTCCATTAACACCTAAAGCATCGCACATATCTGCACCTGATACGGTTTTACCTTCTATAGATGTTGGTCTAATACCTTTTAATGATTTACTATAACCAATACATTTTAAAGAAGATAATACTTGTTTTTGAATACTCTTATCTACATTTGCATTTGACATAATTCTTTTTGCATTAGTTAAATTTTCTGCAGTTTCTACTCCAAACAATTTATAGTCATCAACATCATGTAATAATGCGATTAACGCTACTACGTCTTTATTTGCATTTTCTTTTTCTGCAAATTTAAAGATAGTTCTAAAACTCTATTTATATGATTCATTCCATGCCCAGAATTATCTTTATTTAATAATTCATATACTTCTTTCTTTACTTCTTCTATCAAGTTAATCACCTTTATATAATATTTATCTTTCAATATTTATACATTGATCTTCTTTTATAAAACATCAATTTACTAATTAAAAGTCATTAGTTTGAATTTATTTTTTTATTAGTATCTACTTTATTTTGATATTATCTTTTTTAATAACTTCTTCTAATTTTTCTACTACTGACCCATCTGCTAATTGATGATTAACATCATAGTTTTTACCTTTTTCATTATCTAACTTATGATCAATCTTAATATCAATAAAAGGTTTTATTACATTAGCATCATATTTATCTTTTGGTCTTGAATTTTTCTTAGCATTATATATACCTTCTAGTGTTTGCATTCTATAAAAGGTTTTATTATGTTCTTTTATATCATCTTGGAATGCTAAATTAGTATATTCTTCTTTTAAATGATGTTCATCCACATATAATTCATGATCGTTTTCATAATAATATTCCTTTAATACCATTTCATTGTTAGTTAGTCTACTAAATAAAAATAATCCTATAGTAATTGGTGTTTTACGATATGTTATTTTATATTCATGCCCGTTTTTACTTTTATGTTCCATATTACTTATAAATTCAAAGTCATCACTATTTTTAACTAATTCATATAATGCAAATAATTGCTCTTCATTTATAAATAAATCTAGGTCACTATGATATCTTTTAAGTGGATGATTAACTGCAATATATCCCATTAATCCACCAGTATAAAAGCAATCAAAATCAGTTTGAATTAGTTCATTAAATTTATCAAATATTAAAGTTACTAATTCATGATTTTCCCTTAATGACATACTAGGATGCTCTAAATTCATACTTTTAATATAATTTAATCTATTAATTAAATCATCTATAGTGTGATATTTATTTCTATTTAAATCTAATAATAAATCTACATTAGAAATAATATCTTCGGTACTTAATAGATCTTTATTTACTAAATCGCTTAAAGAAATTAATATTAAATCAACTGAATCATCTATATTGCAAGAACATAATTTATTAATAAAATCATCTCTTACTTTTGTATCTTTTGTTTTAGATAATTCCATAAATTTATATACAACTCTTTTTATTAATTCTTTTTTCTCTTCCATACCATTTCCTCTAATTTTATTATACATTAATATTTCATTATTTTATTACTAATTTTTACACTTTTTGTAATTATTATTTTCATAAAATTACTTGTCCTCACAATAGATTATGTGAAAATGAATTATACAAGTAATTTTTTACTCTGTATTTAAAATTTTATCATATGGTATTAATACATTAAACTCACCTTCACTATAAGGAGCAACTTGGTATTGTGGAAAAAATAATATTATTCCGTACTCGCTAAATACAAAATTATTAAAATTTTCTTTTTTTGATGTAGTTCCTTCATAAAGCATGGATGCTATCCTTATTCTTTTATTATTTTTTAATATATTTCTACTTTCTTCTTTAAATATTTCTAATGTATTTGTATTTTCTTTTATTAAATCATCTATAGTAATAATTTTATTAGTATCTTTATTATAAACAACTGTATAAATACGATGTGATGGATGTGCTCCACCCATAAAATTTTCTATTCTAAAAATA
>HF990763.1 GCA_000436255.1 Clostridium sp. CAG:1193
TCTATTTTTTGATATTTCCTTTAAAATATACAAAAAAAATTTAGAATTTACTAAAAGTCTTTTCAAGACTATTAATCTTTAGTAATAATTAAAAGTTGGCACTTCAATACCACCACTTTTATTTATGTATTACAACACATCTAATTATCTGTATGTAAATTTTTGCTAAAAAACTGAACTTATTTACTAAATTATAATTGTTGTTATTTTAGGCAGAAAATGATAAAATACTCATAGGTGATTTAAATGAAAGCAAAACAACAAACATTTAGTTTTAAATTAAGTAAACCAACTATGGATGAAATGATTAAGTATTTTGAATATAAAAAGAGGGATAAAACTCCTCCATATGCTTTATTTCAAGCAGATGAAGAAGATACAGTAATTACTCTATATGAATCTGGAATGGCAGTATTTCAAGGGATAAGTGCTGATATAGATGCTAATATGTGGAAACAAAGGGAAAAAGCATTAACTGGTTCTTATCCAATTGAAAAAAGTAAGAAAGAAAAAACTAAACCGGTTGATAATAAAGATTATTACTTTATAAGTTCAATTGGTAGTGATGAAGTTGGTACAGGTGATTATTTTGGTCCAATTGTTGTTACAGCATCTTTTGTAGATAAAAAAGACATTTCTTTTCTAGAAGGACTTGGAGTACGTGATTCAAAGAAAATAGATGATACTAAAATTATGAAAATTGCACCTGTTCTTATTTCTAATATACCTCATAAAACTATTATTTTAAGTAATAAAGATTATAATAAAATGTATAAAAATGGTATGAATATGAATAGTATTAAAGCATTTTTACATAATAAAGTATTACATACACTTGTTAATGAAAAAAGTTATAAATATGACATGATTGTTATTGATGAATTTGTTAATGAGAAAAAGTATTATGAATATTTATCTAATTCTAGTAATGTATTAAAGGGTGTTACTTTTACTCAAAAAGCTGAAGATAAATGTTTATCTGTAGGTGTTTCATCTATAATAAGTAGATATGTATTTTTAAATGAAATGAGTAGATTAAGTAAAGAGGTAAATACTACTTTATTACTTGGTGCTTCTAGTGAAGTTGATAATGTTGCTAAAAGTATTATTGAAAAATATGGAATTGATAAATTAAGTGAAATAGCTAAAATGAATTTTAAAAATACTGATAAAGTATTAGAAAAAGACTTAGATTAAACTAAGTCCTTTTTTATCTAAAAAATATCATATATATTAAGAATGCTATAAATAATAATAATACTATAATGCCATTTGTTTTTTCACTTTTTCCTGATTTATATTTAACACCTACTATCATAGATGCGATAAGTCCTCCAAATAATCCTCCTAAATGCGCGAAGTTATTTATATCACTAGAAATAAATCCAATAAATAAGTTTAACAATATAAGTGGTACTATTTGTTTTGTTATTGCATTATTTAGCATTGCTCTATAATAATATCCGAAATATAATAATGCTCCCATAAGACCAAATATAGCTCCACTAGCACCCGCTGATATTGTATTTTCACTAATAAATACTAGTGATACAAGTGATCCTACTAAAGCACTAATAAAATATATAAATAAATATTTTAATTTTCCAAAATAACTTTCTATTTCACTACCAAGTATGTATAATGCATACATGTTACATATTAAATGTAAAAATCCTATATGTAAAAATGCACTAGTTATTAATCTATAGTACTCATGATAATTAACTACTGATACTTTATCAAGCGCTCCAAAGCTATATAAAGTACGTATATCTTCACTACCATGTCCAAATATATACATACTTATAAATACTAATACATTAATAATAATTAATGTATAAGTTATATAAGGTGTTTTTTCTTTGAAAACTTCTTCACTTTCTTGCATATCTTTCATATTCTTTCTATTAATATCTTCAGTTATTTTACTAAATAACTCAACACCCTCTTCACTATAATTTAATTTATCTTTTAAATCAGGAAAACTTTCTAAAACTAAATTAGAATTTTTAACATCTTCTTCATTTACTACTTTTATACAATCTATATTTTTACCTTCTTTTAAATCTACATTATCACCTAAATCTAGGAAAAATGATAATGCGTTTAAACTAAATGAAAATGTTTTAAATTTAATTTTATCCATAATTCTTTTTGTTTTAAACATATCAAAATCAAACTGTTCATTATTATGTATATACCCTGTATTAATTCTTATTATATTATAAGGCCCTTCCATATTTTCAAGCCATATTTCATTATTAACACCTCTTAATATTATCGGATTATACCCTTTTATAGTTATAAAATAATGAAGTAATTTCATAACAAGTAAATCTTTATCATTAAAAGTTATTTGATTCATAGTTCACCTTCTTTATACTTGTTTAATATCTCATAAAATTCTTTTGGAGCATCCTTACTAAATTCTAAATATTCATGTGTTATAGGATGTGTAAATCCAATTGTTTTTGCATGTAGCATTTGTCCAAAATCATTAATTGTTTTCTTTTTACCATAAACAGGGTCATTAATTACAGGGTGCCCAATATAAGCCATATGTACTCTTATTTGATGAGTTCTTCCTGTTTCTAGTGTACATTCAATTAATGTTGCATCTTTATATCTTTCAAGAACTTTAAAATGTGTAATTGCATCTTTACTATTTATATCTGTAACAGCCATTTTCTTTCTATCAAATGGACTTCTTCCAATAGGTGCATCAATTGTTCCTGTTTCATGATTAATAACACCACTTACAAGTGCAATATATTTTCTATTAACTTTTCTTTTACTTAATTCTTCACTTAAAAAAGCGTGTACATCATCGTTTTTAGCTACTAATAAAAGTCCACTTGTATATGCATCTATTCTATGAACTATACCTGGTCTTACATCATTATTACTTAAATTAGTGTGATACATTAAAGCGTTTACTAATGTATGTGAATAATGTCCTAAAGCAGGATGCACTACCATACCACTAGGTTTATTTACAACAAGTAAGTAATCATCTTCATAAACAATATCAAGTGGTATATTTTCAGGTAATATTTCCTCATTATTATTAATATCTTCATTAACTTTAATTATATCATCACATCTTACTATATAACTATTTTTAATGCTTTTATCATTAACTAAAATAAGATTATCTGAAATTAATCTTTGAATCTTACTTCTACTTATATTTAATATATCAATTAAATATTTATCTATTCTTATATCACTTAACTCATTATCTACTGTTATTACTTTCATAATTATTTCCCTCTTTAATTAATACACAAATTATTATTATTGCCCCGATTACTATACAAGAATCTGCAAAATTAAATACAGGTGCATTATATCCAAACAAATAAAAATCCAAATAATCTATTACACTACCATATAAAATTCTATCCACTAAATTACCAAGTATTCCACCAATTACTAATGAATAACTAACAACATCTAATTTAGTTATCTTTTTATCCATAATAATAAGTTTTATCATAAACATAAGTGCAATTATACCAATTGCTATTAAAAGCCATCTATTGCCTCTTAAAATAGAAAAAGCAGCACCATCATTTTTAACAAATGTTATATAGAAAAAATTAGGTATTAATTTAATGCTTTTGTAAAGTTCTAAATTATGTATTACAAAATATTTAATTAACTGATCTATAAACATTAATAATGTACTTAATATTAATATAAATTTTTTCATAAAATCACCTACCTAATTATATCATAAAATAAAAACTATGAAAATATCATAGTTTACTTCTTATTATTATCTTCACCCTTATTAGGTGTAGTATTATCTTTTTCTTCTTTAATATTTACATCAAAGTCTTTTACTTCACCAAGAGCATCTACTTCGTATGTAATATTTAAATCATTATATAATACGTTTAATGTATTATTATTTATAATGCATATCTTATAATTTTCTTCATCATTAATTATACATTTATCACTAACTTTATTTGAAGAGTTTAAGCTCATACTATCAACATAACTTAAAAATAAGAATTTATCATCTATACCATTAAGTATATTTCCATCATACTTTACAAACGCACTTCCACTAGATACATATATTTTTGTGTAATATATATAATAACTTGTAATAATACCTTTTTCAGTTTTATCAATAAAATACTTATCCCCATATTTTTTAATATCTAGAATAATTATTTCATTATCTTTACTTATTTTTACATTATATTGATATTTATCATTATCACCTATTAAATTAACACATGTATTTTTATTAGTATCATTTTTTTCTTTATTTTCTTTATTACTAATAGAATTAACAAATAATAATACTATTAAAACAATCATGCTTAAGAAAAAATATATTGCTATTTTCTTATTATTAAACTCTTCATTTTTTTTCATATATACCTCTACTCAAAAACTCTACCAATTAATAATTCTTTATTTACTACACCATTTAAAAATTCAGTTGCAGTCATTTTTCTTTTTCCTTCAAGTTGTAATTCTGTAATAATTATTTCTCCATTACCTGTTTTAATACCTATACCATCTGGATATAAATATATTACTTGACCAGTTATAATCTCCTCATTAGTATAATGAGTACCCTCTTTAGCATTCCACATCTTAACTCTTCTTCCTTCTAATAAAGAATAAGCTCCTGGGAAAGGATTAAGCCCTCTTATTTGATTTATAATTTGTCTTGTATTTTTAGAATAATCTATTTTTTCTTCTTCAGGTTTTATATTAAAACCATAAGTAACATCATCTTCATTTTGTTTTATAGGGTTGATATTTCCTGAAATGATATTAGGTAATGTTTTTAACATTAAATCACGTCCTAATACACTTAACTTATCATGAAGTGTACCTACATTATCACTTTCTAATATTGGAATACTTTCTTGTGCGATTATACTTCCAGCATCCATTTTCATAACCATATACATAATAGTTATACCTGTTTTATCATATCCATCAATTATTGCATGATGTATAGGTGCACCACCTCTTAATTTTGGAAGTAATGATGCATGTATATTAATACATCCATACTTTGGATAATCTAGCATTTCTTTAGGTATTATTTGACCATATGCACATGTAATTATTATATCTGGCTTTACATCTAATATCTCTTTATAGTCCTCTTTTATATTTGCAGGTTGAAATACCCCAATATTATGTGAAAGTGCAAAATCTTTTATCGGAGAATATTTTACTTCTCCTCTACTTCCCGGTTTATCAGGTTGACAAACAACTCCTACTACATCATAAGAATTATAAAGTGCCTCTAAAGTAGGAAGACCAAAAGCAGGAGTTCCCATATATACTATTCTTAAATTCATAATATCACCTATATCCATCTTGTATTTATAACTACTGAATTTTTATTATTATCATATTCATCACTTACCAAAGATGCATGCTCTAAAACAGTGTTATAAACCTCATCACTACTATTTACAAAAGAACTATAATCAATTGTTCCTTTTAACATCTTAGAAAAATTATAATCTTCAATATACTTTCTCATTACATAATCAAACTTACTAAGACGCATTAACTCTTCATTTGAAGTTCCAGTTTCTTCTACACACTTTTTATAAAAAGATACTAACTTTTTACTAAATAAATCATCCTCTAAAAACTCACATTTAGTAATTATATTGTAATTTCTACATGCTTTTTTTATTTTTTCATTCATAATATCATCCCCTAAAATAATTTAATTATATCTTGTATTGTAATAATTACTACAAGTAGCATCAAAAGTATAAATCCAATCGAATGAATTGTATTTTCTACTTTTTGATCTACTGGTTTCTTTCTAATTTTTTCTATAATTATAAATAATGCTCTTCCACCATCAAATGCAGGGAAAGGTATTAAATTAACAAACCCAACATTTATAGATATAAATGCACATAAATAAATTACATTTTCAAAACCCATTTTTGATTGTTCACCAATTACATTATATATTCCAACTGGTCCAGATAAACTATTAATTCCAAGTTTACCAACAATTAAATTACCTATTACATTAACCATTGATCTATAAATAGATGCGAACTTAACAAACGAATACTTAATTGCTTTAAAGAACCCTTTATTTATACTATTATCAAATGATATTCCATATACATAAGATTCAGTTTTATCTTCATTAATTATCTTTGTAGGCCTTACAGTAACTTCTTTAATCACACCATCACTACTTTTTAATGTAAACTTAATTGGATCTCCATCTTTTGTAAGTTCAAATCTAAGTAAAGCATCATCAATAGTTTTTACTTTCTTACCATTTATTTTTAATACTAAATCCCCACTTCTTACATTTACCTTATATGCATTATATTTTTCATCAGCATCCTTAATATATGGTTTGGTTTCGGGACTTCCATATATCAAAGCCATTAAAAACAATAATACTATTCCTAATATAAAATTATTTAAAGCACCTGCAATAACAATCTTAAATCTTTGCCATGTTGTTTTAGATTGCATTCTTTTATTCTTAGGAACATCCTCATCAACCTCTACTTCTTCTCCTGCCATTTGTACAAATCCACCAATAGGTAGTAACCTTAACGAATAAGTTGTTTCATCATTCTTTCTTTTAAATGAATATAATTTAGGACCCATTCCAAGTGAAAATTCATAACAATAAACACCTGCTTTTTTAGCTTGAATAAAATGTCCAAGTTCATGAATAAATACTATTAAACCTAGTATTAATATAAAATAAATTAATGTCATTATTCCTCCTTATATAAATGTGTGCATAATCATATATGCTAATATAACAAATATACTACTATCTAATCTATCTAATATTCCACCATGACCAGGCATTAAATTAGAAAAATCTTTTATTTTATAATGTCTTTTAATTGATGAAAATACAAGATCACCAAATTGACCAATTAATGATAATAATAATGTTACTAATATAAGTATAAAAATATTACTCTTCATTACACAAAAATAATAAAATACTACTGGTATTAGTGTTCCAAAAAATGTACCAATTATCATACCTTCTACACTCTTTTTAGGTGAAATACTTGGAATTAACTTAGTTTTTCCATATTTACTACCACCTATATAAGCAAAAGTATCAGTAATTGATGTTACAAATAATAAGTATAAAAGAATATATAAACTCTCATCCCTAACTATTATAAATGAATTAAATGATATAAACATAAATATTAAAGATGCAAACAAAAATAAAGCATCATTCATATTATATACATTATCATCATGTAACATAATAACTGGTAAAAATAAGACAAATATACTTAAAATTATTAAATTTATATTTATTGCAAAAGTAGTATTTAAAAGCATGAAATCTTCAACCATAAAAACTAAAAACAATAAATAAACCATATATTTAATAAAATTAGGAACTTTACTTCTTAAATTCATAAGTTCTTTTAAACCTAAAATACCAAGTACAAAAGCAAGGACTCTAAAGTATGGGCCTCCTAATAATACAAAAGGTACAGTTATTAATAATGCTACTACAGCACTTATTACTCTTTCTTTCATCCATTATCACCTATTAAAATTATATTACAATTAATAATTTATATCAAGAAAAAAAGAATAATATGTTATTATTCTTTAAAATCACTGGCTGCCTCGGCTAGATTCGAACTAGCGCGTGCCCGAGTCAGAGTCGGGAGCCTTACCACTTGGCTACGAGGCAATAAAAAAGAGTTTAAAAACTATCAATATTTATTTTTACTCTTTTATTACCATTTAAATATGAACTTGCTTGAACTATAGTTCTTATAGAATTAGCGATTTTTCCGCCCTTTCCTATTACAGAACCAATTGAAGAAGCGTCCACTAATACTTCAATTAAAATGCTATCATCCTCTGTATCAAACTCACGTACAGAAACACTATCAGCATCCTTAACCAAAGATTTTACCAAAAAACTAGTTAACTCCACTAAATTCATAACTACTTACCTTGTTTACTTTCATGAAATTTCTTCATAACACCATTTTTACTTAACATATCCCTAACAGTGTCAGTAGGTGTAGCACCATTATTTAACCATTTCATTATAGCTTCTTCATCTAATTTTACATTATCATTTGTTGCAATAGGATTATAAGTACCTAATACTTCAATGAATTTTCCATCTCTTGGATATCTAGAATCAGCAACAACTATACGATAAAAAGGTCTTTTCTTAGCGCCCATTCTCATTAATCTCATTTTAACTGCCATATAATCTCCTCCTTGTACATATTAATAATAACACTATATATTACTATTGTCAACCTAAAAAGATGACATTATATAACCAATTAAAAAAGAATTACTATCTGTAATCCTTAATTTTATGTATTTTACTTTAAACCTATTAACAAGGTCCTGTATTTTGAGATATTTTAATAACATTATCCGTTATACTATCTACATAAAAGTTACCACATGATGATGCACCACTAACTATTTCGTTCCATACATCACTACTATTTTCAATAATTGAATCATTAGTTATAGTTATTCCTTGATTTTTAGCAAATGCTCTATCTCCTATACTTGTTACACTACTCGGTATCACTACTTCTGTTAACTGATTATTTTCAAATGCACCTTCATTTATACTTTCCACACCATTTGATATTGTTAATGATGTTAATTTATTTCTGGCAAATGCACCTCTATCGATAGTTTTTACACTACCCGGAATTGTTACTTCTATTAGTTGGTTACCAACAAATGCCTCACTTCCTATCCGTGTAACTGTATTTGGTATGGTTACATTCGTTAATTGATTGCCATAAAACGCGTATTGGCCTATACCAATAACCGTATCTGGTATTACTACACTTGTTATTCCTAAACC
>HF990764.1 GCA_000436255.1 Clostridium sp. CAG:1193
TGATAAGTCTTTTACTATAATTGCATTAATTCTTCCTGAAACTACATCACTAAACATTTCTTGAAAACTAGGTCTATCAAATGTAGTTCCAGAATATCCATCATCTACATAATAATCTACTATAGTAGCATTAGGTAAATTATTAACATATTCTGTAAGCATTTCTTTCTGATTTATTATTGTATTTGATTCATTATCATCTAAATCATCAAATGATCTTCTTGTATAAATACCTACATTCCATTTTTTATCAGAATTAATACGACTTTGTTTTTTATTTCCTCTTCCAGACATATTAATCTTCCCTTTCAAATTATAGCTAAATTGTATTTCAAATTAAGATAAAACTCTAAGGTGCAAAATTTACTTATATAAGCTTTTTAATACATTAGTTAAGCATTCATCAGCTGTTTTTCCATTGTCAGAAAAACCTATCTGAACTAATCTTCCATTAACTTTGAAAATATAAGGATTTTTTACTTTATTTAAAAAATCAAGTATTCGTTCGTTACTTGATTTTCTTTTGTCTATCTTAATATCTGTTATTTCATCAACATCTTCTAGTTGAATATCTTCTAAAGATATTTTTCTACATCTTTCTAATTTATCTTTTAATTCATCTATATTCATAGAAAACCCTCCTACTCAACTTCAACATAATCACCATCAATATAAATGACTTGTTTTAAATAAATTTCAAATTTTCTATAATCTTCCATCTGTTTAGTTTTAATAAAAAAATCAGTTAATTCCTTTTTAACTGATGGTTTGTTGTATCCTCCAACTAACATGGTTATTACACGACCATTATTAATAATAGTTGCTTTATATGTCTTTCTCTTCATCTTGATTCCTCTTTCTTAAATTTTCTTCCATTTCTTGATCAGCCCACGAAGCTACCTTACAAGAACATATTGTGAATAATCCAAGTAGTATTAATAAAACAATTCCTAATATTTTTCCAAACATATTATCCTCCTATTTTTAGACACAAAAAAACACACCTAAAAAGATGTGTATTAAGGTCATTATTTTAATACAGCTATATTAAGTGCTAATGCAAATTTAATAATACAACTTTTTTTAATCTGATCTAATGTATTATGTGTTATAGCTAATTGTTCTTCCATAACAAATTCTGTATTACCTAAGAAGAATATTCCTTTAAATAATTGTTGCTCTGCTATAGTAAAATTATCTACTATTTTTAAAACAATATTTAAATATTCAATAAATTCTTCTTCAGATTCTATTTTTTTCAGCACATACCTTTCTATAGGAGATGTAGAAAGATTACTCATTTGAACTTTAATTTCACTTAAATGAGATGTAATACTCGGTGGTAGTACATTTAGATACCTAAAGTAATTCTCCTCAAACTTCTCCATAAACTCGTTGACTTTCTTTCTGGTTTCTTTGTAATCATACTTCTTAATCACTTCACTACTCAATACTTTCATAATGACCTCCATTGATTAAAAAAGAAGAGCAGACAATTTACTAAGAATAAATACTGCTCTTCTTAATCTCTAGATTTTTTGGGACTAAGTCCTTAATGAAACTTTTAGGTCTTAATGACAATTGTAATTCATCATACACAATTATTTTCATACAGGATCACCCTCAATCTATATAAAAACCATTAAATTGTTATTTATAATATCACTTTTTTTGATAAAGTCAATAACATTTAATGAAAAATAAAACAATTAACCTCTTCAGCTAATTGTTTCATTTTACTACATTTTACCACCATGAAATTTATTTTCAATACCAATTAATATACCAAAATAACTACCAAAAATAGTACCAAAAATTATTTTATGGTTTTACATTTATTAATTATATATTCAATACTTTCATTATTTATTAAGTCATTTAACTCATTAAAATATAAATCTGCTTCTTCTTCATTAACAATTTTTTTATACATTAGAGGACAAGCAATCTTATTTTTTTTCTTAATATATAAATAACCTTCAAATTCATTTGTATCTAAAAGTTTATTTATCATAACTCCAATATTACCATCTTCAATATTAAGTTGAGTTGTTTTATATAATTCTTTATTTATTTCTTTATCTATAGGTGTAGTATAATTGTTTAACTCAACAATAATTTCTTCAATATTCATAATTCCACCTCTAATAACGAATTCGTTTGTATTTAGTATTATAACAAAATTCTTTTCATATTCAACTATATTCATAACAATTATATTAAATATTATCATTTAATAATACTAATAGTTAATTATATATATTATGTAAGATCCTCACTATTTAATTTTATAATATCAGTATATGTTTTATCATTTATTTTATACTCAATTTCATAATACCAATTATTAACATTTTTGACTACTTCTTTCGGAAATAGTTCATCATATCCTTTTCTTTCTGTACTAACACCAGTTAAGAATGTATTTGATGAAATGATTAATCTATCATCACTTTTTAAAGCAACTCTAGTTATATTATCTTTTGAAATATCTGGATTCTTAATCTCACATTGACCGAACATAATATAGTATAATCCATTATCTCTCAAAAATAAGATATGTTCATATTTGAAATTTTCTGTTTCTCCTGATAATTCATATCCAAGATCCTTATTTTCATTTAGCCATAAAAGTCCCAAAACTAAGATAATAAAAACTGGAATAACACATAACTTTAATAGATTCTTTTTTAATCTTCTTTGCTTACCCATTTTCATTAATACAAGTTCACCATCGTGTATATCTTCTTTTTTAGTACCTTTATGACCGTTTAATAATTCATACCATTTAATTTTAAATTGATTACATAATGCAACCATTAATTCTGTATCAAAAGTATATTTTCCTTTTTCTAACTTTTTAATTATATTACTAGAAACATTGATGTTATCTGCAAGTTGTTCTTGTGTCAGATGATTTTCTTCTCTTAACTGGGCAATAAAATCACCAATTACTTTTCTATTCATATTTCTTTCTCCATATTAATTTTTTAAAACAATTATAACATCATTTTAATACTCTAAACTTATAAAATTCAAAAAGTTTTCAAATAATCTAATCTTCTTTAAATTTTTAACAATAAAATATAATCCTATCATTTCAGCTACATATAATACAACAGTAAAATCTATAGCCATTCCAGGACTCATTATAGATGGTGCAAAGTCTTTAGGAATACCCATTAAATTACAAAAACTAACACCTAGATTGTAATCAAATATACCTAGTACAATTAATAATCCAACTATTGCTGAAATTATTAATGATTTAACTATTATTAAAATTACATCTTCAAAATCTAAATACATATATATACTCATTTCATTTTGGATCAGGATACTGCATTTGATCACTTAGTTACATTATATCACATTTTTACAATATGACCCATAGAAACAATAGTATTTCAATAAAAAATGGGAAAATTAATATAGGTGATAGAAATGATGTTAAATAACAATCTTAAATATTGTAGAGAAGAATTAGAAATGACTCAAGAAGAACTTGGTTATGTTTTTGGTGTTGCTGGATCAACAGTTGCAGGTTGGGAAAATAACAATGATACAATGCCGTTACCTAAAATGGTAAAGTTTGCAAATCAGTATCACTACTCTCTTGATTACATTACAGGTCTATCTAGAAAAAATGAATATACTAAAATTGATAAACTAGATAAAAAGAAAGTTGGAACTAAACTTAAATCTTTAAGAAAACAATTAGGATTAACTCAACAGCAGATTGCTGATGAATGTATGATTACTCAACAATCATACAGTTTATATGAAAATGGTAAAAGTTTAGTTACTTCACTTGTGTTATACACTATTTGCTATAATCATAAATTATCAATAGATAATATTTTAAAATAAATAGAAGATTGATGTTAATCTTCTATTTTTATTTGACCATTTACCATTAAAGGTAATAAAAAATTATAATACCTCTTTAATTTTTCTATTTCTTTAATACATAAAACAATTTCTGAAAATAACGGATTTATTAGTTGTGAAAAATTTGCAAAATATTTCTCTTCATATGGAAAATTGATATAAGGAATAGATGAACTTGCGTGTTTTAATACAGAACCACTTGCATATTTTTCTATAGTTTTTCTTACATATTCAGATCTAAATAAAAAATATAACAATCCATTAGAAATTTCTTTATTTAAAGATACGGCTTTTTTTATTCCTGTAGAAAATACTCCGTCATACCCAATTCCAACCCTGCCTACACTTCCATCAAATGATATTAAAACTTCATCATAGTTTACTCGTGATGAAATAGAATCATCGTCTAAAATATATATAGGATTTTTTGTATCTAAATCACTTACTCTAAAAAATTGTACAGAATTATCAATTGATTTTTCTAAATAATTATCACTCCCAGGTTCATATCCTTTTTTTAAATCACACAATTCAGTAATATTTTTTATTATCCATGACTTGGGTACTTTTCTCTTGCAGATATCAGAAAATTCAAGGTTTTCATTCACATATGCATATTGAGTAAACCAATAATTGTATAAGGTATCTCCAATTGAATTTAAAGTCTCAATAATTTTATTATTTAACAAAATATTATCATTAATATTTTTTAAAATTTTTGCTTTATCATCTTGTGAATCATCAATTATTGGTATATCTAGATTTTCTAAATCCGGAATATTTAAATTACTTACTATTGAACCGGTTTTATCAACACGATGGATTTGAGTTTGAACATAATTTGATCTAAGTATATTTAATATATAATATGGATTATATCTTTCTTTATTAATTTTCAATAATACCAGTCTTTGTCCTAAACAACATTTAAAATTTGGTGGTACTATACCTACAACTCCCATAGGTGCTTCTCTGCTTATTATAATATCTCCCTCTTCTGGTTTTGCTCTTTTAACTCTTGAATTATATGTGCTTTCATCTACATATGATAGATTTTTAATATCAATATTTCCATCCACTAGATTATAATTTCTTATAACAGGTATACCAGAAGTTTTCCACTCAGGAGTTGAATGAGGACAATCAATTATAGCATTGCATAATTCTGATAGTTTTTTAATTTCCATTTTCTTTGTCCTCCTTTGCTTGAAGTTTTTCATATTGTTTTTTCCATTTTAGTGATGGTCTCTTGCATATATTATCCTTTGATACAAATGCACAAACATTTTCAATATAGCAATTCTTACATATATCTGGATTTAGCTGTCTACAGCCATAAGTTTGATTAATACTATCTTCTTTTTTTAATGGGGCATCAAATGGAATAATAAGATTTTTATCAATATCACTCATAATTTATATGCTCCACATTGTCTTTTAAATTCTTTTCAAGTTGTTTTTTTTCATCAAATAAATTACTAAGTTCTCCTATATATTCATCAATAATGTTCTTAAATTCATCTTTTGAAAGATCTGAATACTCAATTTTAATATCAAAATATTGTGTAGCTGATAAAGAATAATCTTTTTCTTTTATATCAGAAATATTAACTAAGATACTAAAATTTTCAATTTCCTCGTTATTCAAAAAGCTACTTTGAATTTTATCTATATCATCATTGGTTAAAATTGTTCTTTGTGTTTTCCCATCTTTAATTTTCATTCCTAATTCAGATGCATCAATCAATAATGTTTTTTCATATACTTTTGATTTGTCAATAAATATTATTGAAACACTTGTACCTGTTGTCGCAAATAAATTTGACGGCATTGAAATAACACCTTTTACCCATTTATTATCAATAATATTCATTCTAATTTCTTTTTCTATCGAACCTTTTGCTGTAATAAAACCAGTAGGCACTACAATTGCACATTTTCCATTATCCTTCAGAGAATATAGAATATGTTGAATAAACATTAAATAAATTGCCATTGAATCTTTCTTTTTATTAGGAATATTTGGAACACCTGCAAAAAATCTTTCTCTATATTTTTCTCCAGCTAAAATATCTCTTGTATCACTAAAATCCGTTTTAAATGGCGGATTACTAACTATATAATCAAATTGTGCCAAACGATTTTTTTCACTATTTAGGTGTGCTGGATTTACTAATGTATCACCATGAATTACATTGCTTAATGAGTGAACCAAATTATTTAAAATTAAATTTAATCTTAAAAATTCATTTGATTTTTGTGAAATATCTTGAGAATAAATTGTACAATTCTCTTCTCCTATTTGATGTGCTAATGCAAGTAAAAGAGTTCCTGAACCAGCTGCCGGATCATATAAAGTTACATTTTGAGTAGGTTCTGGTGCAATTATTTTTGCTATTATTCTTGCAATTGAATTTGGTGTGTAATATTCTGCATATTTACCAAAGTCTTTATTATAATCTTTTATCAAATATTCAAATATGGTTGCAAAAAAATCATATTTTTCATCAAAAGCATCTTCAAAACTAAATCCAACCAATTTATTAATGATTGCTTTAAAGAAAGAATTCTTTTTGTCTGATTCAGTTATATATTGAGATAAACTGTCAAATAGTCTAATTTTCTCTTTACTGCCGGTTTTAACAGAAAATATATCAATATTGTCATTTGATATTCCTAAAAGGGCTTTATCAAATAAAGTGTAGAATTCTGGTTCAGTTACATTTTGATTATTATAAAGGTAACTAATCATATATTCCTTTTGTATTCTAGCAACATTTGGATTCATTTTCATTGTTAGAAGCTGATATTCTTTTGGTTCAATGTTATTCAAATATTGTTCAACTTCTTTAACCGTAGTATTTTCACTAAAGTTTTTATTTACTCTTTTAACCTCATGAATAAACTTATCATTTAAATATTTATATAAAAATATTTGAGATATAACTTTATATTCGCTTGGACTATTTCCAATTCCATTCAAAGAACAAACACTTTTTAAATCATCAATCAATTTTTCTGTTTTTCTAACTATATCTCTTTCACTCATTATTGTTCATTCTCCTTTCAGCTAAATAACTTTCAACAATTAAATCAGTAAAAAATTCTACTTCATTAATTATTTCAGTTCTATTATGATTTTCTAATTCATCAACTGTAATAGGCTTAATAGCATTTTTGAAATAAGATTCATTATCCATAATATCAAATCTTCTTAATAACATATCATCTATTTCACCTTTTAATTTGATTAAGATTTCATTTAAATCAACTTCTGGAAAATCTGGGATTTTTTCTATTACTCTTTTATGAACCTTAACAAACTTTTCATCTCCAGAATATTTAATTAAATACCTGTCATTTTTTGCATTTAATTGATGAATTCTATTTTTTAAGTCATCTAATTTTTTAGAATTAACTTCTATCTCATCAGTAGTTATATCTTCAAAGTTAGAACTTCTAAATAAATTTTCAAACTCTCTATATAAATTTATATATAAAGCTTCATCTTTATCAATATTAATTAAGAATTCTTTTCTTACTTCATCAAATTTTTGTTTATACTTATCAGCAATTACTAACTCTTCTTCAGATATCTTCTTGAATGAAAAATCGATATCAGCAAGTGCTACATTTAATAAACTAGTTGAATCAGAATTTTCTTTATCAGTTAAATTTTTAATATCAATTCTTCTATCAACTTCTTTTATCATTTTACTTACACGATCAATTTTTATTTGACCCATTAATTCAGTATAATTAAATGATTTAATCACATTATATAAATCTCTATATGTAATCATAGTTTTCTTTAAATCAATTAAGTCTTTTTTATTTAACTCATTTATTTGTGTAGTAAAATTTTCTAAATTATCGCTATCATATTGGAATAATTTATTTTTAATTTCCTTGATACTTGCTTCAATTTCTTCTTTTGATAAGAAAATATTACTATATGTTTTAAAGTCATCACCTAATTGTTCTTGTAATTCTTTAAAGTATTCTGCATTAGTTCTATCAAATTCTTCTCTAATATCAGCAAAATCTACTACATATCCATATTTAAAATTTCTATATGGTCTGTTTACTCTAGTTAAAGTTTGTAATAAGTTATGTGCTCTAATAACTCTTCCTAAATATATCTTTTTTAATCTAGGAGCATCAAAACCAGTTAATAGCATATTTTGAACAACTAAAATATCAATTTTACCTTTTTTGAAGTCTGTTATTTCATTTGCTCTAGTTGTTTTATCATCTTCATTATGAAGAATTAATGCTTTACTTAAATCATAATCATCTAAATCTTTAAATACATTTCTAGCTTGTGCTTGTGAATCACACACTATCATTCCACCTATAGAATCATCATCATAAGCAATTCGTGATTTTTTAAAGTCATCAACAATATATTTAGTCAATGCTTTTGTATATTTTGGATTAGCAAATATTTCTTCATCACTTGCTTTTACTTCTCTTTTAATTTCATCTAATGTTTGTTGTAATTGAGTTTTATAAGTTGTTTCAATTCCCTCTCTTATTAATTTTAAAGTATAACCATCTGCTATAGATTTATTGTAATAATATTTATGAATATAATCACCAAATATATCTTTTGTTTTAAAGTTTTCTCCAATTAATGGAGTACCAGTTAATGCTACAATTACAGCATCTCTATCTGATGAAAGTAAATTAGATAAGAATGAACCTCTAGGATTATAACTTCTGTGTGCTTCATCTAAGAAATAAATTCTTTGAACTTCAACATTATAATCAGACTCTTTAACAAAAGATTCATCAGAGAATTTTTGAATATTAACTACATTAACACATAAATTTCCCGTTGAGGAAGTTGCTTCAGAACTAGCAATATTCTTTTTAAATTCATCTCTTGAATTAACTTTTACTACTTCAAGCCCTCTTGCTTGAAATTCATCTGAAGCTTGTTTTAATAGATCTAATCTATCTACTATAAAATAAAATTTAGCAATTTTATTTTTCTTTTGGAAATAATCAGTTAAATACTTAACATTATAGTAAGCCAACGCTGTTTTACCTGATCCTTGGGTATGCCAGATAATCCCCCTTTTAATACCTTCATTTAACTTATTTTCAATTGCAAAAGTTGCAAATAATTGTTGGTATCTCATAATATGTTTTTGGATATATGTAATACCAGAATCATCTGTTTTTTCTACATAAGCAATTCCATACTTTAATATTTTTAATATTCTAGATTTATGAAATAAAGAAGTCATTAATCTATTTGTTGGAGTTGTAGATTTTAAATTTGTTGCATATTCAGGAGTACCTTTAATAGAAACATAATTATTATCTTTTAATATTTCATTTTCAGCATCATAATTTAAATCTTCTAATTTACTATATATTGATGTATCTTCTTCTCTAAAGCAATTAAAGAAAACACTAGTATAACTTGGAGTACCATAAAATGCACCTTCAATTGGAACAACTGAATCTTCATTATATTCTTGGTTATTTGAAAAAACTAATATTTGTGTTAAATTAACAAATTTGATAAACTTTTTATTTTTAAATCTATCATTAATTCTTTTTCTTTCAGCTAATATACCTTCTCTATTATTTGGCTTTTTGACCTCAATAAAACTTAATGGCATACCATTAATCAACATAATTACATCTGGTCTAAATTCATCTTCTCCATTTTGATAAGTTAATTCTGTTACTACATTATAAGTGTTATTATTCTCATTTTCAAAATCAATTAATTTTATTCCTTTAAAACCATTAAGTAATATTTTGAAGAACGATCTTCCTAAATCATCGTTACTTAAAACAATACATAGTTCATCAATAATACTATCTATTTCATTATTTGTTAATTCTAAATTATTAATTTTATTTAAACTATCTTTAAATACAGTTTTAAAAATATTAGTTCTTGGTTCTATTTGTTCTTTATTATCTTTTATAGATAAATATTTATATCCCAGTTTAGTTGCATGAACAATAGCTGGAATTTTAACTCTTGAATTTTCATCAAATTTAGCCATTTTTCTACCTCCAAATTATTAAGACATAGTCCTTTTTAATTATATCATAAAAATGTCAATTTACACAGCACTTGTATAAAAAATAACAATTTTAAGCATAAAAAAAATCGCCTCTGTACTAGCAGACGATCTACTACTTTGTTGTTAGATATTTACTACTATACTTCCATACTACATTACTGCATTACTTCTACTACAATACTTCTAAAGAATACTACATAACAACTTACTGCTACTTCATACTACTTTATCTAACGACATATTTATTATACAAAAAATGTCATTTATTGTCAATCAATAAATTTTCAAAATTTTGGCATAAAAAAAGAAGGTAGCCCTATAGACTACCTTTATCTCTTTCTAAATTTTTTGTTGGAGTTTCATTATAAATATTAATTATAGTTTTTTCATCTTCTTTAATTATCTCTGTATGATAAAACTCTGATTTTATTTTATTATTTAATAATGATCTATCTTTTTGCTTTAAATCTTTATTAATTGTTACACTCATATAAACATGATGATTAGCTTGAATATTATATTTAATATCAAAATCTGTTTTAAATATCTTCTTAATTATTTCCTCTACTGGTAGAAGATTTTCTTTTTCTGCTTTCTCTAAATTTTCAAAATATTCTTTAGCTTCTTTATTTTGTCTAGATTTTCTATCTTTAACTTCGTGCTTAATATCTTCTACAGTAAAATATGTATTAGATAAATCTTTTAATGGATTAGGAGTTCTTTCTACTTTACCAGATTCATAACAATTGAATTTACTATATAAAATAGTATCTCTAAAAATTGGAAAACCAATTATAGGAAATATAATTGTTTTATAATGAAGTTGTTTTACTTCTTCTGGAGTCATTAAATCTCTACCAATTAAATTAGTAGATCTATCTCCATTATAATTTAATAAAGATACTGATTGTCTTACACTATTAGATTCAATTGTTTTCTTACCTAGTCTTTTTGAAATAGCTTCTGCTGTTTCTTGTGTATTTGTTTTTAAATAAACAAGCCCACAGTTGTCTAAAATAATCTGTGAAACATCTTTACCATAAACATTATCCAATTGAGAAAAGGATTGTATAAAGAAATGAAAGTGCATACCTCTAGATCTTGCTACAGAAACAATTGCTTCAATATCTGCAAGTGGAGGACAGTTAGCAAACTCATCTAAGATAAAATCAATTTCATAAGGTAACTTTTTCTTTTCTGTGCTATTAGCAAGTTTTACTAATTCTCTATATAATAATCCGACTATTATAGTAACTAAAGTAAAATATGTTTTATCTTCATCTGGAACTATTACATATAAAGCTACAGGTTCTTTACCTAATATACTAAATTCAAAATCACTTGTACTTGTAACATTAGCAACATTTACATCATCAAATATATTCATCTTTTGACCAAATACTGCTGTAATTGATTTGTATGTATTATCACTAGCATTTAATATACTTACTAAAGCATCTTTTGATTTAGTACCATAAGCTTTTTGATTAATATAATCCTTAAACTTCTTTTGATTATTTGTTTCCATAGAACTATTTTGAAATTTACGAATAGAAGTCATAGTAATTTGTTCTCTTTTGATATTTTTTAATTTATATTCTTCTAGAAAAAAGCCAATAATACCTTCTAATAAATTTTTAGCAGAATCATTCCAAAACGGATCTTTTTGTTCTGATTTTTCTTGCATAACCATTGTAGCAAGTGATGATATTAATCTATTTGTTTCAGCAAGAGAACTCATAGATAAATTGTTATATTCAAGTTTTCTATTTTCATCTTCTGATTCTAAAGATAACCTCTCATATTCAATATAATTTTCATATTCACATATAATTGGTTCTAATATATTAATCTTATTTGATAATTCAGGATTTCTAAAATCAATAGTAAGTATTTTATATCCTTGATTTTGAAACATCTTTGATGTTGTTTGATAAATCTCCCCTTTCGGGTCGGTGATAAAAACACTTCTTTTTTTCTTTGCTTTAGAAATAAAAGTACATGATGGAATAACTGCTGTTACAGATTTACCAGATCCAGTAGAACCTAGATAAACATAGTGAGGTGTTTCTCTATCAAAATATACATATTTTAAATTCTTACTAAAAGAAACTGGAAACCCAGCTTCTCTTATATGATTTATATTCTCTTTTTTAAAGTTCTTTTTTATTTCTGAATCTGTACTAAATCTAGCAGAACCATATTCGTTATCATTTTTTACTTTGTGTTTCATCAATATAGGTTCAATATACATAAATCCTAATAGAAATAAACCAATTATAACTAATAATATAATTAAACCACTATTCATATTACATCTCCATATCTGATTCTTTAGTTGCTTCTAAATAATCTTCATATTCTATTTCACCTTTTAACCATTTATTAGCATATTCATAGTCTTTTAATGGAAAATCTTCTACCCAATAATTATCTGGTGGATTTGCTGATGTATCAAAACAAGTAATAGTATCTCTATCTAAAATGTAAAAAGTATTTTCTTTTTTATCAGCAAGATAATCATTATATAAATCTTCAGAATCTTTATATCTTTCAACTGTTGTTTGATAAATTCTACTATGTTCTTGAGCTAAACAATTATTAGCTTTATACATAAGTAAATCTACTTTATCAATTCCATAACTTGTTCTAAGTAAAGATTCTTCATAATAGTCAATACTATCTGGATCTATCTTGCTTGTATATACATGACTTGTACCATCTGTGAAACATCTTTTATCGGTATTTAAATTTGATTTAACAGAAAAATATATATTTGAATATCTTTCTCTTTCAGATCCTTCACACATCATAATACATTCTTCAAAAAAATCCATTGTTTCCTTTTTAGATTCAAATATCATTAAATTTCCACCACAATTTACATAAATATTATTCATTCCTATACCTCCATATTTTTTTCTGCTTTAACATCTTCTAATTCAATATAATCTTCAAGATATGAATTAAAAGCTATTTTTAAATCTTCTATTGTTTTACATTTATAAGTTGCACCAGAAGAAGAATCTGTTCCAATAATTACATTTCCTTCTTCTTTATCAAATGAAATATTAAGATTGAAATCTTCAGCTAATTCTTGAGATGGATAAGGTTCATATTTTGTATATTCTAAATCTTCCCAATCAAGAACAATCTCTTCTTCAGCATATTTAGTAGCAACAAGTTCTTCAGCATCTTCATAAGAATCAGCTTCTTGTTCTACTACTCTACTTAATTTTTCTATAACTTCAACATTATATAAAGCCATAGTTACACCTCCTTTTTTGCAAAATAAAAGACCAAACATTTCTGCTTGATCTAATTATCATTATTTTTTCTTTATTAAAAAGCTATTTAATAAAAATTATGACATCAAATATAATTAATATTATTAAACTTAAATAAAATAGAATATTTTTAATATTGCTTTTTATTTTAAAATCTGTATAAAATAGCTTTCTAATTTTATCTATAATACCAAACCTTGTTATTATAAATGTAAAAACTAATGTACCAATATAATTCAAAATTATATCATCTATGTCAAATGCACCTGTATGAGTAAATGCTTGGAGTAATTCAATTGCAACTACTACAGGTAATATAATTATTGCTTGTTTTAAAACATTATTAAACTTTTTATTTTTAATCATTAATAAGAATGATAATGGAATTAACATTACACTATTACCTAAAATATTTTTAGAAATAGATGTAAATGAGCCATACTTAAATTGTGAAATAATTGTATAAAAAGGTTCATATTGTCCTGCATACCACCAATTATAGAATCTAAATTCTGTTCTACTTATGATAAATGTAATTGTAAATAATAAATAACTATAGAGAAAAATGTAAACTAAAATATTCATATTATATGTTTTTTTATTATTTTTTAATAATCCATAAAAGAAAATAAATAATGAGTTAAGTATCATAAATACAATACACATAAAATAATTCATACCATATAAATACTGATTTCTTCCTATAAATAATAAGTAATAAAAAATTATTATATTTAATACTAGTATAAAATTTTTTATTATATTTTCTCTTTTCTCCATCTTCTCACTCCTAATTAATATTATATCATGAAAAAAGCAGATTTTTTCATCTGCTTAATAGTTCTTAACATCTTAATATAAAAAATATTAATCTATATCAAATACTACTGAAAAATAATATTTGTTACATTTTGTTTCTGAACATTCTTCATCATTTCTTAAAGCATCTTTAACGATTCTATATCTTCCACTTTTTAATTCACCATATAGATAGCTCCAGTCTAAGTCTAATAGTAAATGTCCATATTTATCTGGTCCATATGCAATTGCATTCCAAGCGCAATTCTTTGTAGGACAATATTCTTTTAGTGCTTCCCATTTTCCATTATTATAAACATCTATTCTATATGGATCACCGTAAGTATATTTATTACCACTAAAGTCAGTTATTTTAATCTTTGCTCCAGTTTTTGTAAGTGTTCCATCAACAATATCCATTCTAACATGTTCTAATTCATTTAATTCAGAACCATTATCTAAATCTTCATTTACTATTATTTTTTCATTAATCCACTCTCTTGTATCACCATCAACATAATCACCTTCTAGTTCTTTTGCAGATAGTAAAGTTGAATTATCAAATATATTTTCAATAGTATCTTCAAATTTATCAAATGTTAGGAATGAAAAATAATATACATGATTTGGAACTAATATAAATGATTTACCAACAATTGCTTTACCAGTTTTTCCATTTATATCTTCAAGTAATACTTCATTATATTCTTTATCTTTACTATAAATTGATACACTTAAAACTTTATAAGTTCTTATATAACTTTCATCTTCATCTCTTTTATGTCCACAGTATTCTCCATGTAAATTATCTAACATTGATGAATCACCAATATAAACATCTTTATTACCATCAATAGTATTACAAAACATTATTTGCATACCACCTTTTGAATAAATAGATGTACCACCATCATATAATCTCATAATTTTGTAGTTTTCATATTCAGCTTGTTTCTCTAAATAGTTTTGAAATTCATCTAATGTTATTTGATTATGTTTTATTGCATCTTTTACTTGATAACATTTTTCGTTTTTTTCACAAAATACTGCAAAATCTAATCCATAGTAATATAGTTCACGATTTTTCATCTTTAGTTGTTTTTCTAAAATAAAAGGTTTTTCAGGATCAGATTGCTGAAGGGTAAAATTATATAAGTCAATTTTAGGATATTTGTTTTTAATCCCTATTAACACGACAAGCAATAAAATAATTATTCCAATTGTTAAGATAACAATTATACTTTTAAACTTTCTTTTATGTTTATCACTATCTTTTAAAGTATTAATAATATTCTCATCACTTTGTTTAATCAATTTTTCTTTACTTAATTTTTTCCCACTAATTAATTCGTTAACTGATATATCAAATACCTCACATATAGGTTTAAATAAAGATACATCTGGAATACTCCTTCCGTTTTCCCAATGTGAAACTGCTCGATCTGTTACATTTAATCTATCTGCTAACTCTTGTTGAGTCATTTTTTTATCTTTACGAAGTTTAAGTATAAATTTTCCAATCTTTTCTTGATTCATATTTTCACCTCTACATTACAATTATAATATAAAAATCGTTAATTGTATCCACAGCGTTAGTAGAGTTTGGAATAATCGTATAATTACTAAAAAAGATGAGATTATTTCTCACCTTAATGTACGGGAATATCTTAATATTCTGATCGTTTTATTTTTCTCTTTTTATAAATAATATTATTAATATAGTTGTAATTACAATAATCAATAATGGTGCTATTCTAAAAAATGTCCACTCAAATGAATGCCATAATGTTCCAATAACAGACCATTCAGGATTACCATAATCCCATGTTAAATAGGGACTACCTAATAATGCTAATAAAACGAAGAAAAATATTAAACATATGTCTATTATTAGTAATACTATAATTTTTCTTTTTCTTTTTTGTTTTTGACTAATCGATAATTGTTCATTAATTACTTCCAATTTTTCAGATATTACTTTTAAATCATTTGTTTCTTTTTCCTCTATACTTTCTCCAAGAATTTCACTAACTGGCGTTTCAAAAAGTTCTGATATTTTTATTAGCATTTCAGCATCTGGAACAGATAATCCTGTTTCCCATTTTGAAATTGTTTGTCTTACAACATTTAACTTAATACTTAATTCTTCTTGTGAAAGTCCCTTGTTTTTTCTTAATGTTTTTAGATTATCTTTTAACATATTACAATTTCTCCTTTCATCAAGTTAAGTTTATTACAAATATGCCGTTGCTACAAGCAATGTATTTTAACATTTGATTTTGCAATTAATTGTAAATAAAAATTAACTATTTCATAACTATTTTACCATACAAAAAGGAACTTTCGTTCCTAATATCTTAATCTTCCGATTATTTATTCCTAGATGATTGTCTTATTTTTTCATGATAAAAATAATTAATTATTATAGGTTTACCAGTTGGATTCTTTAAAAATGGTTCTTCATCTATAACATACATAAAACCATTTTTATTAGAATATTCTTTTACTTTATTATCTAATTCTTCCCAATATGATAAATCTTTTTTAGTGTATATTTTAGTATATAATTCTTTTAAATCTGGATGCTTCTCTTCAATATATTTAATAATAGTAGGTTTAAAAGTACCTCTTAGATTCAAATTTTCTAACCATATATAGTCACAAAAATCTTTTATTTCTTCTATTATAGAAAAGACATCGGTAATTCCCGGGAAGATTGGAGAGATAAAACAAGTTGTTCTAATACCTGCTTCATGAACTTTTTTCATAGCATCTATTCTTGATTTAATAGATGGTGCTATATCCATATCATTTTTAAAATCTTCATCTAATGTATTTATTGACCAAGCAACTAATGGATTAGGATATGTTTTTATTAAATCTATATCTCTAGTTACTAAATTAGATTTTGTTGTAATTATTAGGTTTATACCACTTCCTTGCATTTCTTCTAAAAATGCTCTTGTTCTTTTATATTTTGATTCAAAATAATTATAACCATCAGTTACAGATCCAACAATCATTGTTTTTCCCTTATACTTTTCTGGATTTTTAATTTTATCCCACATCTTAACATCTAAAAACATTCCCCAGTCTTCCTGATGACCAGTAAATCTCTTCATAAATGTGGCATAACAATATTTACAACCAAATGGGCAACCAACATATGGATTAATTGAATAACCAGCGATTGGTAAATTAGATTTTGTTAATACTGTATCTACTTTTGTTTCTTTAATAACTATATTTTTTAAATCTTTTGCTTCCATTATTATTCCTCCAAATTAGAAATTATTCTTTCTAGATAATTTTCAATTTCATTTATTTCTTTATCACTAAAATTTTTATAAAAAGTATTACTCATTTTATTTGATATATCATTATAATCTTTTTCTAATTCTTTTGCCTTATCAGTAAGCATTATCTTTATACTTCTTTTATCTTCACTATTATCTTTTCTTCTTATTAAGCCTTTTTCTTCCATTCGGTCTAACATACTTGTAAGAGAGGTTTTAGCTAATCCTGTTATTTTTCCTATTTCTTTAATAGTTAATTCTTTATTATTCCACAAAGAATATAGTATTACTCCTTGAGATCCGTTAAACTCATCAATATTTTTTTCTTTTAATAATTCATTAAATTTTCTTGAACTTATTTTTTGAATTTGATTTATTAAATATCCGCCATTATTATTCATTGTTTAAAAACTCCTTGGGGAACTCTTGAATCATTTCATTTTCATTTATAATACCTAGCAAATCTTCTTTCATGAAAACTGGTATTCCTTGTTCTTTACATTGATTATATATGTTAAATACCCATTCTTTTTTAGAATCTACTTTCCCTTTTCTATTACCTGTTTCTGTCCCTATAACAACCCATGATATGTCAGTTAGATCAAGTTCTCCTACATCATCAAACATTGGCTCAAAAGTAACGTGATAATGCTTGGCTTTAATATTATTTCTTAAATCATCTATTCTATGTTTCTCTTTAGATGATGTAACCGTTACTCCAAACCATCCATTATCTGGAGTTTTATTTAATTTAATATTTTCAGGCCTTTTAGTTAAAAACAAATATTGAGTATCTATGTTGTTGTTTATTTTTTCAAATACTTTCTCTAACCAATCATTATTCCAACCAGATAAATCACTTTGCCCAGTTAAGAAATAAGCTTTATGTCTTTTATTATCTAACATTTTTAATTTATTCTCAAAGAATTCAGGATTATTAAAATCATCTATTGTGTGAAATCTATTATTGTTTATTCTTGCATAGCAATATGCACATCCTATGTTACAACCTATTACAATATTAATATTTTTTATTGTATCCTTAATACATTTAATAGCCATTTAAATCACCAATATAATAGTACCATATAGTACTATTTATATCAATATAAAAGGAACAAATTGTTCCTTCTTAATATCTTAATATTGCGATCATTCTAGAATAATGATATTTGTTCATTATCCTTTATTTCTTTTTTATATGCTTTAATAATATCTTTCATATTATAAAGTATTCCATACTTATCACATTCATTAGTAAACACTTTATATAATGATTTATAGTTAGGAACAGCACAATTATATCTTTCTCTATAATATTTGATATATTTTTCTTTTAAACCTTTAAAATGTTTATCTAATTTTTCAAAATAATAATCTCTTTGATTTTCTCTTAAAGTCATTCCCATATATGTATGAATAAACTTTGCTCCACTTTCATAAGCCTTTTTAACTAATTTCTTAATATCTTCTTCATCATCAGTAATAAATGGTAAAACTGGATTCATCATTATTCCTGCAAATATACCATTATCGGATAATGTCTTTATTGCTTCAAATCTTTTAGAAGATGTACATACGTGGGGCTCAATTATTTTAGATAATTCATCATTAGGAGTTGTTATTGTAAATTTAATTATTACATTATTCTTTGAATTAATTTCTTTAAGTAAATCTAAATCTCTTAAAATCAAATCACTCTTTGTATCAATAGAAACTCCAAAGTTATATTTTGATATAAGTTTTAATGCTCCTCTTGTTTGCTCATATTGTTTTTCAAGTGGATTATAAGTATCAGACATTGATCCAATACCTACAACACCTTTTTCTTTCCTTTTAGATAATTCACTTTCTAATATTGCAAGTGCATTTTCTTTTCCTTTAGGAATATCAAAATTATCTATATGATAGCAATTACTTCTACTATCACAATATATACACCCATGAGAACAACCTCTATATAGGTTCATGTTATAATCTATACCATACCAATCAGAACCATATTTAACTTTTGATAGTATAGTTTTTGCTTTTACAAATTCCATATTACTTAATTAACTTCTCAAAGGCATTTGCATTTAATATTGTATTTGAAACAAATTTTCCTTTATAAAAGTTTGCCCAGTTATTAAATACACATGGAGCATTCTTTGCTTTCTCTAATGAGTCTATTTTTATAAAATCTAATTTTATTCCTTTATCTTTGGCATAATCAGATAATTCTTTTACTTCATATTCTACATAAGGACATTCATTTGAATAATAAATAGTAAAATCTTGACTATCAATTTCCATCTTTCTAGCACTATCACTAAATTTAGGTGTTTCTTTATCATCAAAAGAAAGTGCCATTAATTCATAATCATTAATTGTATCTACAACTTTAAATCCATAATGTTCAAAGAATTTCTTATCTCCAATAAATGGTTTCTTCTTTTGTGATACTAATGTACAAACACCACTCATTTTTTTAGATTTAGCATCTTCAATAGCATATTCTAATAATTCTTTACCAATACCTTTTCCTTTAAAACTACCTGCTACCCATAAGCAATAAATATGCATATAATTTTTACCATTGATAGGAACCCAAGCAGTTTCTATCGGTTCATACTCAATAAAGATTTTACCTCTTGCATTTAGCTTTCTAAATACATGACCATCTTTTAATTTGCTTTTAATCCATTCTTTCTTTTTATCAACCCCATCTTGATGTTTAGGATCACCAATTGCACAACAAATATGTTCTTCATCAATATTCTTTTCATCTAAATTAATATACTCATTCATAGTTCACACCTCATATTAATTATATCACAAGAATATACTTTTTTATCTTCTTTTACTAATCGGAATATTACTATTTTACGAATACTCTTTTTCTGATTGAAATAGTTTATCAAAATCTCTTTGAGCTTCTTCTAATTCATCATTGATATTTCTTACTGCTTGTCTTATTTGATATTTGTTTTTAAATTGCATATTTCTATTATTAGAAGATAAAGCATTTAATAAAATATCAAATCTAGATCTAGTTCTACTCTTTTTATACTCTTTATATACTGCTTCTTGTAATATTTCATTTTCAGATATTTTAGATTTTTTATATTTATAACTAGCATGATTAACAATAGCATTTAAAATATAATTATCAAGATATTTCTTTTTATTTTTAATTAAAGAATCATCAACTGTATCAAGATTATTTTCTTTTGATAATTCACTAAAATAATTATTAATACTATCTAAAGTATTTTGAAAATTAGAATAATCTTTTTTAAACTCTGGATTATCTTTTGAAAAAATATGTTTTTTTATTTCTTTAGTAAGTTTTATAATTTCCTTATTCTTAATAGAATTAAATTTTATCTTTTGATCTTGATGTTCTCGTTTTTCATTTAGTAATTCTCCAAGTTTTATTATTTTTTCTTCTAATAAAATATCATCTTTATCTTTTAATAAGAAATTTTTTTCTTTTGGATTAAAATAACTTTTTAATATATCTAACTCTTCATTTGTTTCTTTTAATAATGGTGTAAAAACTTTTTCTTTTTTTATATAATGTAGAATTAAATTTTTAAAGTATCTTAATTCTTCTTTGCTTAGCTTACCTTTAGTTCTATATTGTAATTTACCATAAGACTCATAATTTGGTTTCTTCTCTGCAAAAGAAAGGTGAAAATGCAGATGTTCTGTATTTGTATGTAAAGAAAATTGATAACTCATATTTTTAATATCTTTAAATCCACACTTTTTTAAAAAATCTGGAATAATTTCTTTAGCAAGTTGTTTCTCCAATTTTTTAATATCTGCATTTTCTTCTAAAAAACCTTCTGGAAAAGAAATAACTAATTTATATATATTAGAATTTTCTATATATTTTTCATATTGTTTTTTTCTTTTCTCTATTTCATCTTTAGTAGCATATTCTCCATTTTCAAACATAATATTCATTTCTTTATCTTTTCCTATTTTTCCACTAAAATAATCTAACATAAAAAATGCTTTCTTTTTAACATCTGCATAATAATCAAACATATTCATTGTTGAATTATATACAGCTTGTTTTGTACTGTATTGAAAATTTAAATTTTTATAACTTGGAGTATATTTATTCATTACTACTACTTTTGGACTAGTCATTGAATAAATCTCTACTATATCTTGATTTAAACTCTTTTAAAGCTTTATTATTAGATATTTTTCTTAACTCTTCTATTTCCATATCACAATAAAACTGTTCTAAAAAATCTTTAATATATGATTGTCTTGAATATATTTTATTCATTAATTTATTAGTCATATTAACTTGTTCATTTAATTCATTATTAAATAATCCTAGTTCAATCAATCTTCTCATGCCCTCTGATTTGGATATGTTATTTACATAACAATATTCATCTATTCTTTTCTTTAAGTCATCAGACATTCTAATATGTGGATTTGCTTTCATAATTCCCTGCCCATATATTTGGAACTTTCTTTTATATGTTTCATAACTAAATCATCATATTCTTCAGAATTTTCTATATCATAAGAAATATCCCATACATCTTCTGGTTCAAAATCTATTCCCATCTCTTGTGATGTAGAGTATATTTTTTTATCTAACTTACTAAATAATCCATCAAAATAGAATACCATATCAAATTCTTGTCTTTTCTCATCATAATCTAATTGAGCAACATTTTCATTTTGATGAACTGCTTCAATTATTTCTTTTATATGTGATTTTATATAGTCATGAGATTCTTCATCATAATCATCTAAGAAATCATTTAAACTTACAATATAATTAAAACTTGTAGTTTTATCCATTCCATAATTAACTATATCATTTGCAATCAATTTATTTAGATTCAATTTTTCCATAATCCTTTTCCTCCTCTAATAATTTATAGATAGCTATTTCTAGTAATTGATTAGCCATCTTATTCATACTTAGCCCTTTTTCAGTAGCTAACATTTTTATTCTATCTTTTAGTCTTTTATTTACATATAACTTTAATTCGTACATTATTACCTCCTTAATTACTGTGGTCTATTTGGGTCTAATTTCAACCACAAATTCTATAAATTTTATAACTAAAATTTTAAGAGCATAAGAGATTTTCCCTAAAATATAAAGAATCCTAAATTTCATTAAGATTCTTTATAGGGAAAAACTTATTTTGCACTTGCAAAATTGAACCACGATTGTGGTTGAAATTAGTATGTAATCCTTTTGATTACTTGAAAAATTTGTGGTTTTAATTGTGGTTGAAATTAGGAATTTCTCCAGGTTTTAATCTTGGATATGGGTCTAAGTCAAAATTAGTATTTGGTCTAAATGTTGGCATTTTATCAGAAAAATCAATTAGACTCATTCCATCTACATTATTACCATCTTGTTGTACTTGATAATGTAAATGAGGTCCAGTTGAATATCCAGTTGTTCCAACTCCAGCAAGTTCATCACCAGCTTTAACATTATCACCAACTTTTACTTTTGCTGTATCTGGGTATAGATGTGCATACCAAACTGTATATGTAATTTCTTCATCAATTACACATTTAATTTTAATTTGATTTCCTCCACCAGCTGAAGTATTGGTAACATTTTCTTTTTGAGTAAAACTTACTTGTATTACTTCTCCATCACAAACAGCTTTAACTGGGGTTTTATTACCAGCTGCTAAATCCCATGCTGAATGTACATCAGATTTACCAAAAACAATTCTTTCTTCCATAAAAAAAGAAGTAACTGTTGCTTTTGAAAAATCTATTGGTGGAACAAATGGTTTATTTTGTTCTACATCAAGTTGATCACTTGAATCTAGTTCTTTACAAACATCATAAATTTTATATTTATTTAAAACACATACTTCACTAATAGGCATCAACTTATTTGAATCTCTATCAATATTGTCTATATAAATATCATAAAAAGATAGTTTTTCATCTTCCAAGTAGAAATATAATATTCTATTTAAAGGAACATAACCATAACCATTTTTTAGTGCTTTATTTAATGTTTCTTTATATTTATCAGCATAATCCATATTGTTTTCAACATAATTATCCGTTATATTTGCACCAAAGAAATCTAAAATCATTAATACTGGAACAATAATAACAATAGCCATACAAATCATTCCAGCACTACTTCCAAATACCACTTTTTTTAACAAAGCATTCTTTTTCTTTTTAACCATATTACATTTCCAATTCTGGATCTAATTTAAAATAATTTACTACATCAGATATATGACAAATAAGTTTATCTTTTAAATCAGAAGCTTCAAGTGATTCTTCATAAGATTTAAGACTATCTATATATTCATCAAATTTCTTATCATCAAACATTTTTTTAATATCAAAATATGAATCCGAATCAGATTTATATTGATCTATATATTCATAATAATCAGCATCTTTCATCAATTCTATACCATCAAATATTAAATAGTCTTCTTTCATAGAATCATTAATTTCATAATTTTCTGTTTCTAATTCACTTTTTAAACTAGTAAATGACATTTCAGAATCTCTACCATAAGGTATTGGAGAAAACAACCACTTCTCATTTTTCTCATCAAATAAATAAGCAAATTCACAATCACTTAATTTACAATCAGTTATAAATCTATCTAGACTTTTTGAAGTACGAGGACAAGTATGTTTCCAATCCTCATTTCTTTCTCTATTGTAAAAAATACAAACATCTTCTTGATGTTCTTCTATTGAGCCAAAATTATGAGGTTTACCTGGTTCTGGGAAAATGTGTTCTCCAAGAACTGACATATCTCCTAATTTTATTAGTTCATTCATTTTATTAATATTACTATATTCATTGTATAAAATTACACCATTGTGTTCTGGATACCCATCCCAATGAGCATATACATGATCTACAGTTCCATCTTTTCTTAAAATACCTATTTTACTTCTTGTACTCATTAATTCACCTTCTTTTCTAATAGCAAATGAAAATGAGGATACCTTACCCCATCTTTAGTTAATTGTTCTCCATGAACAACTCCAATACATATTTTATAATCTGGATTCATTTCAACAATTTCATCTGCTATATCTTGTAAAATTCTTGCTAGTTCTTCTGTTGGGTGAGAAAAAATATGATTTAATTCTTCTTGATGTTCTTCATTAATAAATTCAATATTTTGACAATAGTATGATGTATCTTTTAAAATGAATGAATTCCAATATTCATATTCTTTTTTTCTCTCATCTTCATTAGAACTAAAAAGTTTAAAAACCTTTTTATTTTCAGGTTCATAAAATACAAAATTTGTTTTCATGTTACTTTTCATATATGGTTCTCCATTCTTACATTGTGCTAAGTACCTTGTAAATCCGTTATATGGTGTTTCAATCCTCATACAATTTGGTGCAATAGCACAATTTTTCAAAAATTCTTTTAACTCCATTATTTAGATTCACCTTCTCCCATCATTTCTCTTTCAAGTTCTGTTGCTCTGATCCAAATTCTTAATCTATTTTTTGAATCAATGTTAAGTAAAAACTCTCCTCTTCTTGCTGACATTAAGAAGTTCTTTTGTGTATCTGTTAATGGATTTTGTTTAAATAATTCTAAATATGCAAGTAAGTCATCTTCTTTTAACATTCCAATCATTTGATACTGACAGTTATTAAAAATTGCTGTTGAATGTCTTAATATAGATTGACTTCCTACAAAGTCTTTTACTGATTGAGTAGCAACAACTAATGAGCCAGAATATTTTCTGATTCTTCTAGCAAGTTGTCCAAAGTTTCTTAATACTTCAAAATTATTTTCATCAATGAATAAATGAAATTCATCAGCTATAATCATTACATGTTTTCTATCTTCTAATTTAACTTTATCATTATTAATTTTATTTGCTACAATGCTGTTATTTAAATAAGTTAAAAGATTTAATGTCTGAGTATTAATTAATCTTTGATTACCACTATATAAAAGTTCTTGTAAATTAAATGCAATTAAATCATTTGATAAATCTATATTAGTATGACCATCAAATAAATATGAATCAGTTCCAGTTAAGAATCTTGATAAAAGAATATCTAATTGTTCAATTATTTTTTCTTTTTCTTTACTATCAACATCTTTTTTATACTCTGGTAAGAATTCATATAATTCTGAGAATATAGGAAATTCCTCTGGTTTCATATTTTGAAGTGTATTTATAGATGTATTTTTATAAATACCTTTCTTGTTATATAATTTTTCAACTATAGCAAGTAACATAACAAGTTCTTTTTCAGTAATACTTTCAAAAGCTGTTTTAAAAAATGCTTCTAAGAATCCTAAATGTTTTGCTAAAGGACAATCTGTTTCTTTAGTATCATGATTCTCATCATCTGATGGAATAAATCTTATTTGTAATGGATTTATAATACCTCCAGTTTTAGAATATAGATCTATATATTCTCCTTTGTTAGCTTCAACTATTTTTTTGTATTCATTTTCAGCATCAAATATAAATATTTTTGTTCCTCTACCATATTCATTTACAATCATCTTTTTCATAGTGTAAGATTTACCTCCACCAGTAGAAGATATGATTGCCATATTATGAGAGGTTCTTGAATTATTTAATACAAATGGATCAAAAAAGATTGGTAATGATGTATGAATATCTACACCAAACATGTATCCATTTGAATCATTAAAATAAGTTTTTGTAAAAGGAAAACCTGCACTTAAAGTAAGTGTTGGTAAATAAAAACAATAATCTTCAAAAGTTTTAGTTGATATATCATAACTTTGCCATGCTTCCATTTGTCTTAATCTTGGAACATCTAACTTTATTTGATATGAATCAGCTATTCTTTTTAAATCTCTTATCACTTCATCTCTATGTTTTTTATCTCCCTCTACTATTAATATTAATGAAACTTCTTTAATCTTTTCATCACCATTTTTTATATCTTGCATTAAAGCTTGAAAATTTTCTTTTTGAGTATCTAGTTCTGTTGCATCACTTAACTTTTTAGTTGTATTTCTATCAGTTAATAAGAACTGATATTGTGAATTTACCCATCTAATTAATTCTTCCTGAGTTATACATTCTTGTATTCCTATTGAAGCTCTAACATCTGGGTAATTAAATATATCTTCAAAAAATAGTTCACTTACGAATGGTGGAACATTTTTAACAGTTAAGATTTGAAATTCTTTATCATCAAATTTTATTCTATCTGTTCTCTCAGACATATTCATTGGACTTACTAAACTTGGTAAATCACTCCATACTAACTCATCAAGTGAATTAGAAGTTAGATAAAGATTTGATAAAAATTTATAGATTTCTAATTTATTAGTAACACTTTCAATATAAATTCTTGGAACTATATTTAAAGTAATATCTTCTATTTCATCTAGTTGTTTATTTAATACAGCTGTATCTTTTGCAATTAATACCCAAAAATATTTACTAGATACAGTAAAATTTTTTTCTTCCAGATCATCAATTAAATTTCTTGATTCTTCTAGCAAAAGTTTTTTACCTTCATCATCTTGAAATCTTTCTATCTTCTTATCTAGATTGTCTTTATTTGCATTCAAATTTAATTTTTCATTTAGTTTATAACATTTAAGATTTAAATTAGGTACTTGATATAATGCTTTTAACATAGAAAAGAATAAATTCTTTTCATGATTACTTGTTAAAGATAAATCAATAGCTTTAACTTCAATTAATGTAGCAACTTCACCAGATTTTAAATAGATTAATCCATCATCACCTATTTCTTTAACATTAGAAATAGTTTTAGAATTTTTTATTCTTCTTTTCATTTGACCTCTTGATGAATATTTTCTATTTGTTTTAGAATCCAGTTTCTTTGCTTTTTTTAGATTTTTTTCATCTTTAGTTTTTCTTTCCAATTTATCTCATCTCCATTTCTTTTATAAGCAAACTCTTTACATCTAAAAATATATCTAAATAAAAGAGCTACAACTTTATACATTCTATTTTTCTTTGAAACCTTAACTGGTAATAAAAGAAAAACACATATTGTTAGATATACTAACGAAAACAATTTATGACTTGAAAAGGAAAATAAAAGTAAAAAAGAAAACAACATAGGAAGTCCTATGTATAAATCTTTCATTTCTATATATTTTCCTAAAGTTTTTTTAATACTTGGTACTGTTATATACATTAATCATCTCTCCCTCTGTATCTTCTTCTATACATGCTTCTTGATGGCATTACATTTGACATAGCTTGAGCCATTGATTCTTTTCCTGCACTCATCATTCCAGAACCAAATCTAGATAATCTACTAGATCTTTGATTACCAGATTGTGTATTTCCTCTTCTAGACATAGATGAAGCTTGTAAATAATCTCCCATAAATTTTAAATTGCTTCCAATTCCTCCAGAAGTATAATCAGATCCACCCATCTTTGAACCAAAATTAGAAACTGCTTGTCCTACTTTTCCTAGAGCAGAATTTCCAGCTTTACCAACCTTAGAGCCAACTACATCTCCACCTTTTGCTAAAGCACCAGCTCCCATTAATCCAGCACCTGCAACTGCAAGTCCTCCAGTAGAAGCTACTCCACCCATAGCTTGACCAAATCCCATCATAGCCATTAATTGTTCTCTTCCTGAATTAGCAGATACATTTCCACCAATAAAACGATTAACCACTTGAGAACCAGTAAGCAAGAATGAACCACAGCCAATATACATAATTGATTTAATAACAATATCTTTAAATGTATTACTAAAGAACGATGTTTCATTTATTTGACCCATAACTATAGCTGTTAATGAAATTATAAGCATTATTACAGCTCCCTGTAACATCAATGAAACTAATTGCTGAACTACAGCTTGTCTTCTTTCTTTATTACCTACAGATGTTGCAAATATAATTGGACTAATAACAAATAAGAATAAGAACTCTATTTGTCTTCTTGCTAACATCATTCCACAGAAGAATAATGAATATAGAAAGAAACCTCCTACAATTACAGCCATTATCCAATTTATTTTATATTTATAATCTTTTTTATCTGGTAATATCCATCTAGCTGAAGTTACATATTTGTCATTATACATTTCTTTTCCATCAAAATTTCCATTTGATACATTCTTAGCAATATTTTCTCCTTTAAATTCATCTGAATCTTTATATCCATCTGAATAGTCAATAAACATTGTAAGCATTGAATCTGATATTGTTACATTATTACTTGTAAATATATTAGATGTAAATCCAGCAAGTTTTATGGAAAAAGTTGAAGCTTGTACAAATAAAAATGTACTCATAATAATAAGTACACCACATTTAATAATCTCTTTAACAATTCCACTTGAACTTAATCCCTCATCTGGATCAATAACTTTTTTAGCAAATCTAGTAATTGCAAATAAACCTAACAAAGTTACTGCTATTGCTATTACTCCTTTTTGAAATGTAACAAAATTATTATCACCAGACACAGAATTTATAATATCAAAAGCATTAAGTCCTTTTAAAATATCAAAAAGAGAATCAATTAAACTATAAATAAAGTGGATTATGCCCCACCCTAATGTTCTTAACAAATCTAATGCTTTTAATAACATTCATTCACCTCCTAGAATAAATCAATAATTAAGTTTACGATTGAAATAGCTAATATAATACCAACAATTCCAAACATAGTTTGAATTATTCTTTGTTTTACTTGAGCTTTTCTATCAACATCTACTACAGCATATAAAATAAATCCAACTATTAGTGAAACACCAGCAGCTGCAATTCCAACTCTTAAAGCCCAAGTAGAAAAAGTTTGGATAGCTTTAATTATTGAATCTACATTATATCCTCCACCTTCAAGATGTTCTATTTTTAATAAATTAACTAAATTATTCATATTCTCCTCCTTAAAAAATAAATTAGGGAAAAGCAAAGAAGGTGTGTTAAAATAACTACATGAGTTATTTGCTGACAGGCATTAACTCTTTTTCTTTGCTCTTCTCATAACTACATATCTAAATCATCATCTGATTTTTCAATGTCGTCAGTTTTTTCTTTTGAAGATGATAAGAAAGTTACTTTTTCAGCAACTATTTGAGTTGATTTTCTCTTTTCTCCATCTTCAGTTTCATAAGTGTTAGTTTCAATTTTACCTTTTATACCAATAAGATCTCCCTTATTAACATATTCAGCTGTGTTAGTAGCAACACCATTCCAAAGAACACAATCTACAAAGTCTGTATCATATTCTCCAGTTTCTGGATTTTTATAACTTCTAGGTACTGCAAGAGTTATAAAAGCTCTATCCTTTCCACTTTCTGTTTTTTCAACAGTAGGTTCTTTAACTAATCTTCCAACACAAAAAACTTGATTCATCATTTTATACCTCCCTCTATCAAGTTGTATTTAGTCTATTTATTTAATTCAGCAGACTATAACTGAATGATTTTTAATCTATAAAACCACCACCTTTCAATTCTATAAAATCTAGTTACTTTTATTTCGTTCATCTGCATCACATAGTTTTACTATTGTTTCTTCAATTTTTTCCCATAAAGTATCTAGATAGTCATAGCATTTTTGAAAGTGTTTATATTCTTTTTTGTCTAGATATTCTCTATAAATATCCATATCAGCCAGAACTAAACCAATGTGTTCTTGAAACTCATTTAAAGCTTCAACTTCCATAACTTTTATTTGCTCTAAATTCTTCATAAATCATAATCCTCCTTTATTTCTGGATCATTCAACCAATCATAATCAAAGACATCATCATCTGAATATATTTCATCTGGCAAATTATTTAATCTTTCAATATTAGAAAGTAATGAGTATTTAAAATAACCATATTTATTTTGTATATCGTTATCATTCTCATCTTTAAAATTTCTTTCTTTTATTCTTGAAACTATATAATTAGTCATTATTAATAAATCTTTATAATGATGACCTCCATCTATAAGTTGATTAAAAAAATCATCAAATAAAAAAGAACTACTATCATCTTCGGAAATGTAGTTCCTTCTAATTAATTCATTAGTTAAAATATTATGTTTAATTTCTTCACCAGAACTAGCTGGTGTTTTATCTATTTTATCTTTTTTATATTTATTCTTTAGTTCTTTGGGGTTTTCCGTTGACGGTTTTACCGAAGTGGTAAATCCACCTTCGGTTAATTTACTCATTTCTAACCATTTAGGATATGGTAAATAATAAACCGAATATTTATACTTAAAATGTCCGTTTGAATCTCTAAACTCATCTATTGATACATATTGAGCTTGTTTCAATTCACTTAAAGTATTTTTAATGGAATCTCTACCATCTTTAGATAAAGTAACTAAACCATTGATTGAATAATCCCAATCTTTTGGAAGACTTAACATTAATGATAAAAGACCTTTTGCTTTTATTGATAAATTTTTATCTTGTAAATGATAATTTGACATTACTGTATATCCTGTAACACCAAATATTTGAAAGTCTGTTATGTTATCATTCATATATTTATCTCCCTTCATGAAAAAAAGAACTTATTCAGTTCTTAATTCTTCTACTTCTATTGGTGTTTCATTAATAACTTTAAGACAATATTCTTTTTCTAATATGTCTTTTATCTTATTATAATCACAATCTTTTTCACAAAATTGTGCTAACATTTCAGTTGCAGTTCTTGATATTGTAGGCAAGTCTGCTTTCCATATAGCTGATCTTTTATATCCTTCAGCAATATAAAGAGCAACAAATTCATTTAAAAAATTTTCTTTTACATATTCATCAAGGAAATCATCAAATGGACTTACTATTGTTTCAAATTCTTCATCTGAAATATCTTCAACCGTAGTTCTAAACATCTTGCACCTCCATAGTTTCATTTTATTATTTACAAATATAAAATTATACGATGCAAAATTTTACTTTATAAGTTCTGCTATAACTACAATTTGTTTTTTAGTATTGTGTCTGCATGTTATTAATGTAAGTGTACTTTTATTTTTTTCTCTTATTATTTCTGCTGTTCCAGTTTTATCTATATCATAAATATCTACAATTTTATAATTATATACTTTTCCCTTATAATTTAATGAAGCTTTATCTCCTATTACAAGTTGATCTAATTTTCTAAAATAAGATATTCTTGCACTTCCAGAATGTCCTGCAATAATTACATTTCCATTTTCTTGATCGGGCATTGATGATCCTCTTATAAACTCTAAATTATAATTTACATTATTTAAATAACTATTTGGATCTACAAGACCTCTCTCTAAACCGATTTTAGGAATCTTAAGTACAGCAATATAATTAATTTGCTCTTTCACTTCTTCTACTTTCTGAGGTTCTATTGTAGTATCTTCAATAATATCTTCTTCAATATTATAAAATTCCTCTAATGCTTGTTCTTCTTTATTATCTATTTGTTTATTAGAAAAGTAATCATAAGATATAAAACCAACTCCAGTTAGAAATAATAAAGAGCCGATTAATATAAACCAGCTCTTATTTTTTCTTTTTGATTTTTCCATAGATTATTACACCTGCTCCAGCAATCATTAAAGTTATTCCACTAAATAATAATTCTCTATAGTCATTTGCTTCAGTATTTGGAACTTTAACAATTTGATGATCTTTCATTACAGATTTAACTATTTCTCCATCTTCTTTAATTTCAAAATACATTTTATCTGGATTTAATTCATATCCCTCTGGTGCTTCCTTTTCAAGAATATAATATTTACCATATTTTAATTTTTCTATAGTAATCATTCCATTTTCATCAGTTCTTCCAGAGAATACTAATTCATCTGTATCAGCATTATAAATTTCAATTAAAGTATTTGGTAATGGATTGTCATTTGAAAAATCTAATTTTGTAAATTCTAATGTTCCAGTAATATCATCATCTTTCATAGTTGATTTAATTACTTCACCATTTTCTTTAATCTCAAAAGGCATCTTCTCTTCATTTAACTTATATCCCTCTGGTGCTTCCTTTTCAAGAATATAATATTTACCTTGAGGAAGTCTTTCAATTACAATTTTTCCTTCTGAGTCAGTTCTTCCAGAGAATACTAATTCATCATCTTCAGTATAAATTTCAATTAAAGTATTAGGAAGAGTTTTTGACTCAGAAATATCAGTCTTTGTAAATTCCAATTTACCAGTTTTCAAAACATTTTGAATAGCTTCTGAATAGAAGATTGTTGGTGTATATTGATCTTTATAAACTAATTCAGCTTCGTATGTTTTTTCATCTAATACATAATTTTCTAAAGTTTCAATTTCTTTTACATAATATTTTCCAAGATATAATTCATCAAATACAATTTTTCCATCTGAATCAGTAAGTTTTTCAGAAACTAGAGAATCTTTAGAATAAATTGTTTTACCATTCCAAACTATATCTTCTAAAGCATATAATCCAAATTTTACTCCTTCTAGAGGTTCATTTTTAAATTCAAAACCATTTTCAGTTAGCTCTGCAACTTCACCAGTTTTTTCAATTCTAATTTCACCTTTTACTCTAGTGTTTTCAAAATCTGTATCAAATATTATTCCATATTCTGAATCTGTTCTTAATTTAGAATCTTCATCAATTGAGAATTCATGAGATTGATTATTCCATAAATAACCATCAATTACTTGATCTACTTCTTCAAGTCTATAAGTTCCTGTCATCAATGGATAAGCTGTAGTAAATTCTCCTTCTGAATCAGTTTTCCATTCACAGATTGTTGTTTTATTTGGATATGTTATTGTTTGACATACATATTCATTGTTTTTAACATCAAATATTTTAAATTTAATATTTGCTCTTTTAATTACTTCTTTTGTTTCTGCATCAATTTTAACTACTCTTAATTTAGCTGTAATTGGTGCATTTGAAATAACCTTTTTAACAACTTCTCCAACATCTTTTACTTCAACAGTAAAATCTGCTATTTTTTCATGTCCTTTAGTTGTGGTTAATTGTTTAACAGTATATGTTCCATAAGGTATAGTAAATCTAAATACTCCTTGTGAATCAGTAGTTAATTCCTCAACTAATTCTCCTTTGTTATTATATACTCCAAATTTAATTCCAACTTCTGGTTCCATGATTTTTGTTTCATCACTAGCATATACTTTAGTGAATTCAAAATCTAATTTTATTACTTGTTCAAAAACTTGTACTGTTGGATTTAAATTATCTTCAGTAATTTCAAAATAATATTTTGTACTATCTAATAAATATCCTTCAGAAGCTTTTTCTTCAAGTAAATAGAATCTTCCTAATTCTGGAAGATAATCAGATGTATTTGTTCCATCTTCTTTAGTTGTAACAGAACCCATTCTTGTTCCATCTTCTTTGTAAATACCATAAACAGCTCCTCCTAAAGTAGCTTCACCTTGAGGAGTATTTGTTCTGTTCTCCATATCTTTTTTCTCAGGTGTAACTTTACCACCTACAATTTTTAATGTAAATTTAGAACGAACAGGATCATAATTTCCAACTCTCATTACATTTTGTGAATGATCACTAAAATATACAATTGGTGGTATCTCATATTTAGTTGCTTTCTTTTCAAAAGTTATACTTCCTTCTCCTACTGCATTTGCTGTAACAGATAAAGTATTTCCATTGATTGAAGCTGTAACATTATTTGTTCCACTTATTTTATAATTACTTAGAACACCATTTGAATCACTTAATTCTGTTGTACTTCCAATTGGTACTGTTAATCCACTTTGGAATTGTGGTGTTTTATAATGATTTGATACTAATCTTTCTAATTCAGCAATTTCACTATCAAATTTAGAAATTCTACTTCCATTTAAAGTATCAGTAAAGTAAATATCTGATTCTGGATTAGTTGTTCTCCAAATCATTACTTGTGTAATTACATACCATTTTTGAGCACTATGATCATATCCATTATCATTATATTGATAACCATAATATGCAAGTAAGGATATTCTTTCCCATTGTGCTTCACTAAAACCTAATACTCTAGCATAATCATCTCTTATTACATCATAATAAGGTAAATTATTATCTATATCAGTATAAGGTTGTAAACAATAAACAAATTTATTATCTTCACTTCTTCTAATAAATCTTGCTTGTTGATATTTTGTATAACCATCTGGTTTTACCTTTTTTATGTAAATGTTGCTGATATATTCACTTGGCCAAATTGCTTGACCTGTGTATTTTTCAGCATGTACTTCGGTTATACCAAAAATAGTCAATAAAAAAAGTATGCTCATCATAGCACACTTAAATAATTTGTTTTTCATATTATTTTTCCTTTCATTAATATTTTACTCTGAGCATATCTCCTAAATAATCACCCGAATAACTATTAATATTAGTACAAGAAAAACTTATAATATCTTCCATATTATTTCCAGCATCAATACAAGCTTGATGTGTTTGCTCAAAGTTTCCATAATTTTTAACAGAATAATCTACTCTAGCCCAACTCCACATTGGGGAATTATAATAATCGTATTCACTTATCCCTAAGCTCTCCCATGCTGTCTGTTCTTTTTTTGGTGGTGAAGTTGTATTATTTACTACTGGTGTAGATTCTTCTTTCTTTTGTTCCTCTTTTACTTCTATTTTTGCTTTATTATTTACGACATTAGAGTTACTAACATTATTGCTCTCCATATTGTTTTTATTAGCATTATCATTAACATTAGAGATATTTTCATTAGATTTAATATCATCTTCAATAACTTCTGTAATAGGTTCATTTTCTATATCCTCCTTAGCTTCAGAATCATCACTCATTTCTGATTCAATCACTTTATTATCTATTTTTTGTTCTTTATCTTCTATTCTATAATAGTATAAAAATCCTCCTGCCATAAAAGATGTTAAAAACAAGAATAAAATAAATTTTTTCATACTATTTCACCTCTTACATTAATTATATAAATAGTAAAGCAGTTATTGTAGGGTGCTAAATTTCTAAATCATTTTGATCACCCCTCTCTAATGCTAAGGTCTTAGAGTAATTTTCAATAGCTTTAATGACAAATTCTTCAATCTTATAATCTTTAATATCCTTAGGTAAAACACTTCTAATTCTATTTTCATTAAAGCTTATTCTTTTTTCTTGATTCGGTTTCTGTTCTGAAAAAATAGACTCTAATGTATCAGAGTCCAATTTTCCTTGTTCACTTAACTCCCTAATTTTTTTAGCTTGAAAATGTGATGGAGTTAAATCTTCATAACTAATTTCCTCATAAACCATTTCTTGTTCTTTTTTTGGTAGGAATGATAATTCTACAGCAGATCTTAATCCCATTGTTAAAATAGATCTCTTATCCTTTAAAACTGTATCATCTACTAATTGTAATAATTCTGGAATAAGATAATTTAATCTAATATATCTTTTTATTTGAGTAGCACTATCTCCTGTATCTTTTCCAACTTCTTCTATGCTTAACTTTGGACCCAATGGGTCAGAAGTTTTACCTTGATGTTTTATTGCATCGTATTTCATTTTATAAGCTAGTGCTTTTTCACTAGGTAATATTTTTTCTCTTTGAAGATTTGAATCAACCATTAAAATTATTGCTTCATCATCAGTCATATTTTTTACAATACAAGGTATTTTTTGTATTCCTTGTTCTTCACATATTTTTTTTCTTCTATGACCAGATAGCATTTCATATTTTCCATCATCTTTTTGTCTAACGATTGTAGGAACTAAAACTCCATTATCAATAATACTATTTTTTAGTTCTTCGTAATTTAAATCATTATTAATTTTAAAAGGATGATTTTTAAAATCCGAAATATCTTTTACATCTATTTCAATAACTTCTTCTTTCATACTTTTTCCTCCTATTTTTAGACACAAAAAAACACACCTAAAAAGATGTGTAATTTAATTAATTTTTATATAGTTTCACCTGTCGTAATCAGTTGTCTAATTCCTAGTCAAAAAAGTAGTAATTTTTGCCATTTTTATCATTTTTTTGTAATTTTTGATGATTTTTTATTAAAATCATGCAAGATCAAATTCTCTTCAATCCCTTTATTTATGGGCTTTTCCAAAGGAGTTTCTATAAATCGTAATCAAACAGTTAATCCCAGTAGATGATATATCTTTTTCTACACTATT
>HF990765.1 GCA_000436255.1 Clostridium sp. CAG:1193
GATTTTAACAAATTTTTGCTGCTTTTCTGTTCACGCCAGGGATGCATCCTTAGCTATAAGTACAAGTGTAACAGAAACTACAGAAGATTTTGTAAAGTTAATGAATGAAAAAGCTAGTAAATTAGGTATGACAAATACATATTTTTGTAATCCAAATGGTCTTGATGAAAAGTGTGAAAATATATCAACTGCAAGAGATATGGCTACTTTAACTAGGTATGCTAATAAAATACCAATGTATAAAAAAATAGTTGGTACTAAAAGACATATAGTTAAAACAAATTTAAAAACTTATGATTGGTATAATAAAAATAAATTGCTTTCTACTTATAAATATACAACTGGTGGGAAAACTGGTTTTACAGAAAAAGCAAGAAGAACACTTGTAACAACTGCTAGTAAAGATGATCTAAATTTAATAGTAGTAACACTTAATGATCCAAATGATTTTACAACACATAAGAATTTATATGAATATGGTTTTAATAATTATAAGAAATATCAAATTTTATCTAAAAAGAATTTTAAATTAGAAAACAAATATTATGATAATTTATATATAAAAAATGATTACTATTATACACTTAAAGATAGTGAAAAAGATAAAGTAAGTATTAAATATAAATTAAATAAAATTAATAGACCTAAAAATAATGAAGAGGTTGGTGTAGCAGTAGTTTATCTTGATAATACTATTGTTAAGGAAGAAAAAATATATATTAAAGTAAAGAATAAATTAAAGAAAGAAAGTATTTTTAAAAGAATACTAAATATATTTAAATGATAAATTATATATGGGTTTCATTTATATTTATAGGGGTTATATATGGATTTTTAAGTGGTAATATAAATTCTGTTAATAATGAAATAATTAAAAGTGCAAAGGATAGTTTAGAACTTTTTATAAATATACTTCCTAATATAGTGTTATGGCTTGGAATAATGACGATTGCTGTTGATTCAGGATTACTTAATAAATTAACTCGTTTTATGCATCCTTTATTAAAAAGATTATTTCCTGATATTAAAGATGATAATGAATCTTTAGGATATATATCTTCAAATATAATTGCAAATATTTTAGGCCTTGGAAGTGCTGCTACACCATTTGGTCTTAAAGCAATGAAATCTTTACAAGATAAAAATCCTAAAAAAGATACGGCAACAAGAAGTATGATTACATTTTTATCTCTTAATACAAGTGGTCTTACATTAATTCCTACTACAGTAATATCTATAAGAAGTATGTATAATAGTATTGATCCTGCCTGTATAATATTATCAACTATTTTATCTACATTAGTATCAACTATAAGTGCAATTACTTTAGATAAATTATTTTATAAGGTGAAAAAATGAGTAAATATATACTGCCACTAATTGTACTTGTAATAGTAATTTATGGAATGTTTAAGAAAAATAATGTTTATGATTCATTTATTAAAGGCACAAAAGAAGGACTTGAAATAGGAATAGGTATATTTCCGTCTTTGCTTGCTATAATATTTTCAACTAGAATATTAATATCAAGTGGCTTTGTTAGTTTCTTACTTCAATTAATAAGCCCAGTATTAGATTTTATAAAATTTCCAAAAGAAGTATTTCCTATGGCTATATTAAGACCTATTTCAGGTAATGCTAGTTTAGCAATGATGGAAAGTGTGTTTAGAATGTATGGTGTAGATACATATATTGGCAAGTTAGCATCCACTCTTCAAGGATGCACAGATACAACTCTTTATATTCTTACAATGTATTTTGGCTTTGTTGGCGTAAAGAAGATTAAATATTCACTTTACGTGGGCCTTCTTTCAGATTTAATAGGAATAATTGCAAGTATAATTATAGTTAAATTGCTCTTTTAATTGCGTTTATAAAAAAATTAATTTATAATTATATTGGTGATATTTATGGAAAGACTTCAAAAAATTATTGCAGAAAGTGGTTATGCAAGTAGAAGAAAAGCAGAAGAATTAATAAAAAATGGAAAAGTAATGGTAAATGGTAAAATAATAACTGAATTAGGTAGTAAAGCAAGTTATGGTGATGATATATTAGTTGATGGTAAGAAAATAGAAAAAGAAGAAAAAGAGTATTATTTATTTAATAAACCAAGAGGAGTTATTACAAGTACTAGTGATGATAAGAAAAGAAAAGTTGTAACTGATTACTTTGATTCTAATAAAAGATTGTTTCCTGTAGGTAGACTAGATTATGATACTACTGGTTTATTAATAATGACAAATGATGGAGAACTTGCTAATATTTTAATGCATCCTAAAAATGAAATAGAAAAAGTATATATAGCAAAACTAAATGGTATAGTAAAAGCAGAACATATACACGCTTTAGAAAAAGGAATAGTTATTGATAATATTAAATGCATTCCAAAAAGAGTTAAATTGAAAAGTTTTGATAGAAAAACAAATTCATCAATAGTAGAAATAACTATATCAGAAGGCAAGAATCATGAAGTAAAGAAAATGTTTGAAAATGTTGGATTTAAAGTTGATAAGTTAAAAAGAGAGAGACTAGGATTTTTAACGCTTGGTAAATTACAAAGTGGAGAATATAGAAAATTAAATAGAAAAGAAGTAAAAGATTTGTATAGTTTAGAAAAATAAGCACTATTTTAGTGCTTTTTATGTTAAAACATGTTATTATAGAAGTATATAATATGTATAAGTAGTAACGCATTACATATGTTTACAAAAAAATTGACATTTTTTGTACAAGGTGTTATAATAAAGCCACTTTTGAAGAAGAAATAGGGGTGTTAGTATGAATAAAGGGTTTATATTTGAGTATAAAAACGAAAACGAATTTAGAAAACTAGAACGTTCAGTAAAAAAATATAATATGCTTGCATATAAGAAATTAACTTTTGAATATTATGATTCGTTAAAAGAAGGAAAGTTTTTGGGGAAACTTGTATCAACAAATAGTAAAGAACATACAAAATCATATTCATTAAAAATACCAACAGATGAGATGTTTGCAAAAGTCCATGGTGATATGACTTTACATTATACTGTATTTGAAGATAAAAATGTAGTATTGCTTGAAACAATTACTCCTGAAGATATTTTATCAGAAGGGCATAGAACAGAACTTCCTACATATAAAGGAGTAATGATATCAAAAGCAAATGCAGAAAAAGATATGTTTAAAATAAATTTATTAAATATGTTAGGAAAATAAAATATCTTAGTTAAAACTAAGGTATTTTTTTAATTTTGCAAATATTGTATTTATATATGATTTATTATATAATTATACAAGGTGATATATATGGTATATTTAGATTATTCAGCAACAACTCCAGTTAATAAAGAAGTACTTGATACATTTTGTAAAGTATCATTAGAATTTCCTGGAAATCCTAATTCTTTACATAAACTAGGGACTAATAGCAATAATTTAATAAATGAAGCAACAAAGCAAATTAAAAATATTTTAAAAATACCTAATAAAGAGGTTATATATACTAGTGGTTCATCTGAATCTAATAATACAGTTATAAAAGGAGTATGTAGTAAATATAAAAGTAGAGGTAATCATATAATAACAACACCTTTTGAGCATTCTTCTATTTATGCACCACTTAATTATTTAATGGATAATGGTTTTGAAGTAGATTTCGTTAAGTTAGATAAAAATGGTATTGTAGATTTAGATGATTTAAAAAGACTTATAAATGATAAAACTATACTTGTAAGTGTTGCAAGTGTTAATAGTGAAATTGGTATACTTCAACCAATTGATGAAATTGGTAAAATAGTTAAAGAATATCCAAAATGTTATTTTCATTCAGATATGACTCAAAGTATAGGAAAAGTAGAAATACCACTTGATAATGTAGATTTTGTTAGTTTTTCTGCCCATAAGTTTTTTGGACTTAAGGGTATTGGATGTTTGCTTAAGAATGAAAATATAGTTATAGATCCATTAATACATGGAGGTAAAAGTACTACTAATTATAGAAGTGGTACACCAGCACTTCCACTAATTGTATCACTATCAAAAGCACTTCGTTTAATATATGAAGATTTTGATAATAAATATAATCATGTTTTAAGTCTTAATAAGTATTTAAAAGAAAAACTAAGTACTTTTGATAAAGTTTATATAAATAGTAATGATAATAGTATTCCACATATTTTAAATATAAGTGTAATGGGTGTTAAGCCAGAAACAATGCTTCATGCACTTGAAAAATACGATATATATATATCAACACAAAGTGCATGTTCAAGTAAAACAACACTATCAAAAGCTGTTTTAGCACTTACTCATGATGAAAAAAGAGCATCATCTAGTATAAGAATAAGTATTTCTTATTTAACTACTAAAGAGGAAATAGATTATTTTGTTGAATGTTTTAGTAAATGTTATGATGAATTAGAGGTATTAGTATGAAAATAATAAAAATAGGCGCAGTATGGTGTGGTAGTTGTATTGCGATGAAAAACAGATGGAAAGATATAGAAAAAGAATATGATCTTGATGTTACAAATTATGATTATGATTTTGATGAAGAAAAGGTAAAAGAATATAATATTGGTTCAATATTACCAGTTGCAATATTTTTAGATGATAATAATAATGAAATAACAAGATTAGTAGGAGAAAAAAATAAAGAAGATATTATAAGAATATTAAAGGAGTACAAGTAGTATGAAAAAACTTAAATATATAGTATTAACAATATTACTGGCAGTATTGTTAATTCCATTTAATACATTTGCAGAAGAAAATGAAATAAGATTATACTTATTTCATAGTGAGACTTGTCCACACTGCAAAGAAGAAATTGAATATTTAGATACAATAAAAGATGATTATCCAAATCTTGATATAGTAAAATATGAAGTATCAAATAATGAAATGAATTATAATTTTTATAATAAAGTAATAAAAAAGGCTAAAATAAATACAGGTGGACAAGTTCCATTTACAATAATAGGTACAGATTATTATGTTGGTTTTTCTAAAGATGTAAAAAATAAAATTAAAAAATCTCTTAATAAATTTTCAACTGGTGAATATGTTGATATTATATCTAAGATAAAAAATGATGAAGATATAAGTGGTATTAAATATAATCAAAGTAAAAATAATGGTGGAAGTGCTAATATAAAAAATGAAGATAATAGTAATAATACATTTAATATTCCACTTATTGGGGATGTTAATGTAAAAGAAGTATCACTTCCATTTATATCAATTGTAATTGGTTTTGTAGACGGATTTAATCCATGTGCGATGTGGGTATTATTATTTCTTATTGGAATGTTATTTAATATGAAGGATAAAAAGAAAATGTGGATTTTGGGTCTTACATTCCTTGGTACATCAGCACTTGTATATTTACTTATTATGCTTGCATGGTTACAAGTAGCAATTAGTTTTAATACATCAAAAATTATTAAGTTTTTAATAGCTTTAGTAGCTTTGTGTGCAGGTACAATAAATTTAAGAAGCTATATTAAAGAAAGAAAAAGAAAAGACGATGGTTGTGAAATAGTAGACGATAAAAAAAGAAAGAAAATGTTTACTAGAATTAAGAAAATTACATCATCAGAAAAATTCATTTTAGCACTTTTTGGAATGATGACACTTGCTATATCAGTTAATTTAGTTGAATTAGCATGTTCAGCAGGACTTCCACTTATATTTACACAAATACTTGCTATGAATAACGTAGGTATAATAGAAAGAATAATTTGTTTTGGATTATATATATTATTCTTCTTACTAGATGATATAGTTGTATTTGTAATAGCAATGAAAACACTAGATATAAAAGGAATATCTAGTAAATATGGAAAATATTCACATTTAATAGGTGGTATATTTATGCTATTAATTGGAATACTTATGATATTTAAACCAGAGTGGTTAATGTTTAATTTTGGTTAAAAAAAATACTAATTTTATTTAGTATTTTTTCTTTTTTCATACATTTCTTTTAATAATAATTCATACTTACTTGTAGTTTTAGGAATGTAGTATTTTCTATTAACTAACTGATCAGGTAAATATTGTTGAGGCACATAATCATCTTTATAATTATGAGGATATTTATATCCAAAAGCAGTACTATTAATGTGTTTTGGAACACTATAAGCATTACCATTTTCAATATCATTAATAACACTATTTATAGCAAGATAAGCACTATTTGATTTAGGAGATAATGCAAGCTCTATAACTACTGAAGAAAGAGGAATAATAAGTTCAGGCATACCAACTCTTTCTGCGGCATTTATAGCAGCATCCACTTTAGGACCCATACTAGGGTTTGCAAGACCAATATCTTCATAAGTTATTACTGATAATCTTCTGTAAATACTATCAAAATCACCCGAATGTATTAATCTTCCTAGATAATATAAACTAGCATTTACATCACTACCTCTAATACTTTTTTGAAAAGCACTTAATAAATCATAATGAGAATCACCATCTTTATCATCAATATATGCTGGTTTATTATTTATTTGTTTAACATTATCAATAGTTACTTTCTTATCACTTGAAGTATAAAAAGATACTTCAAGTAAATTATATGCATATCTTAAATCACCATTTGATAATTTAACAATATAATTAATTGTATCTTCATCAATACTTATTCCATCTAAATAAACACTATTTATTGCTCTTTTAATACCGGTATAAATATTTTCGTCTGTAAGAGGTTTTAACTCAAATATTTGACATCTACTTCTAATAGCAGGATTAATACTATGATATGGATTAGAAGTAGTCATACCAATAATAGTAATTAGACCACTTTCAAGATAAGGAAGTAATAAATCTTGTTTATCTTTATTTAATCTATGAATTTCATCCATTATAAGTATCAAACCATTATACATTTTAGCTTCACTTACAACTATATCAAAATCCTTCTTATTATTAACAGTAGCATTTAAATATCTTATTTTTTCATCTAATTCATTTGCAATCGCATATGCAATACTAGTTTTACCAATTCCAGGTTTTCCATATAAAATCATAGAAAATATACGTTTATTTTTAATCATATTATATATAATTTTATCTTTACCAACTAAATGTTCTTGTCCAATAACTTCACTAATCTTAGTTGGTTTTAATTTATTTGCTAAAGGTTCATTCATAAATATCACCAGTACATATTATATATTACAATCTATAAAAAGTAAACTTGACAAGTAAGGAGGGTGATACAATAAATTTATAAATAATAAAAGAAAGTGAGAAATAAATTTTAAAAATAGTAAAAAATAGTATATAATGGAAGTATAAGAAAATAAAATAAAGGAGTGAAAAGATGGAA
>HF990766.1:0-2992 GCA_000436255.1 Clostridium sp. CAG:1193
CTTTTTCATTCTATACTCCTCCTATTATTATTATGAACTTATTATAACACTATACTATTTTTATTACTACGCTTTAAAAAACAAAACTTAACATTTACATTTATTTACAAAAATGTATAAGAAAATGCTTAGATAAATATCTAAGCACACTCATGAATAATAATCTCTTAATTTGTGTAAACTTTTACTTTCTATTCTAGATACTTTTGCTTGTGAATATCCAGTTATTAATGCTGTTTCACTTTGACTCTTATCAGAAAAATATCTAAGTCTAATAATTTCTTTCTCATCATCATCTAGTTTACTCATAATTTCATCAATTAATGTATAATCAACTTCATCAGTTTTTCCAATAACATCAATTAATGTTATCTCTTTTCCCTCATCATTAATTGGTTCATCTAAACTTTTTACACAATTTCTTGCATTTAATGCTTCAATTATTTTCCATTCTTCTACTCCAAGTTCTATACTAAGTTCTTCTGTTGTAGGCATTCTATTATATTTTTGACATAATAATTCAATTAATCTATCAAGTCTAGAACTTAAATATACTATGTCTCTACTAATTTTCACACTTTTATTTTTCCTTACATAATTTTTCATTTCTCCTAAAATATATGTATACGCATAAGTTGAAAATTTAGTTTTTGTTGCGTATGATTCATCATAATTGTTATAAGCATTTATAAGTCCAATTACACCAACTTGATATAAATCTTCTTTAGATTCATCTTTAAAATCATTTGCAATTTTATATATCATGCCTTTATTTTCTTCTATTACTTCATATAGCCTTATACATTTATCATCTCCTTATACATATTAAAGCACAAAATAAAATAAAAAAAACACTTTCGACATAACAAGTGTTTTTATTTAACTATTTTCAATTTTCCTATTATAGGAAGTTCTTTTGCTCTACCTTTTGATACGTTTACTATTCCTACTACAGTTATTAAAATAAGGCATAACCAACCAATTACAACTGGTAATGTTATCCACCAAGGTGTAATTCTTTCTACAACATACGTACCTAAATATGTTGATACTCTACCTATCCTTATAAGGCAAAGCAAATTAGAAAAGACTGTGTAACTTGCTGTTACAATAAGTAAATTCATTCCTTGTTTTGCATGATATTGTACAAACTTAGAACTTTTCCCAAGGAAATATGGAATAAATGCTAAAATACTTAAATACGAAACAAGTGCAAACCCCATATTATCTTTTATATCTTTTTTTGTAAAGTCTTTAGTTGAATCTTTTGTATCAAGTATCTTTTTAATACAATTTACAATCTTACTTTCATATTCCTTTTTCTTTTTTTCTTGATCTATTTCATTACCACAATTAGGGCAAAATTTAACTTTTTCTTTTAATTCAAAACCACATTTACTACAAAATGCCATATTATACCTCCTAAATATAAGGTAATTATATCATATTTTCATTATTTTATGTATTTTTTTAATAATACTTTACTTATTACTTAACATTTATTAACTATTTTAAATCTAATATTATTAATTGCTATTTTTTTAAATCATTTTCAACAATATGTTCATAATTTTTTTTCATATTTGATAATTTATTTTTCAAAAAATCAGGTTTAATTGAAGAATTTTTTATATCCTTTTTATCAATCCATTTATATATTATATTCTTTCCTTCTTCTATTCCACTAAATTCATTATTATCAATTAATTTAGAATCATCAGGAATATTTACTAAATATCCCAAAATATACTGATGTTGAATTTTCCCACCAAATTCAAAAAAGTATTCAGTAAACCATAATGGTCTTTCAACTATTGCATTTCTTTCACCAGTCTCTTCTTCAAGTTCCCTTAAAACTACTTCTTCACCAGTTTCTAAAGTTGCAATTGCACCACCTGGTAAAGCCCAATTTTCATCTTTTTTTCTTTTTTGAAATAATATTTTGTTATTTTTAATAATAACACCAACAGCTCTACAACTAAATTTAACATTCCCAATCATTAATCTGATATCATTCTCTTCCATATTTCCCTCCTATTGTAATTATATCATACATCATAAAATAATTTATTTGTTATTTTTACTTTATCATAAAAAAACACTTAGAACATTCTAAGCATTTTCAAAGCTTTATATTCCCCTTTACTATATCTTCTAAATGTCTTATATACATAGTAAATAATCCTGCTTTATCTATATTTTTATCTACTGTTACATCTACTTTATTAATTATTTTTCCATCTTCTTTTACAGTAAGGTTTCCAACTATTTCACCTTTTTTAATTGGCGCTTTTAAATTTTTTACATCTAGTTCATATGTTAGTTCTCCTACTTTATATCCTTTTTTATTTATTGATGCTACATCTTCATTTAAAACTATATTTGCAACTCTATCAATGCCTTTTTCTACCTCTTTAGTACCTAATACTTCATCTTTATTTAGGTACACTTCTTTTTGATATAAATTATATCCGTAATCTAAAAGTGCACTTACTTCTTTATTCCTTTCACTACTTGTATTTTCTCCCATTACTACTGCAATTAAACGCATTCCTTCTTTATTTATTGTTGCAGTTAAACAATAACCTGCACTATCAGTATAGCCTGTTTTAAGTCCATCTACACCTTTATAAAATCTTACTAGTTTATTTGTATGTGAATATTGCTATAGTTATTTAGAAAAAATATCATGAATTTTAAGTCAGTTAAAAATACTACTTATTATAAACCATACCGCACCTAACATCTGTTTTTTGTTTTTTGATAACCTCTATTTTCTCAATAAGGTTGTCCATAATACTTGTGCCTATTATAATGCTCTTTATTACGCTATATTCTCTAGATAATTCACCTAAACTTTTGTCACTTTCACATAAGTCAATGTTGACTTATCAAAACTTGTCAACACCTATTTCTTATATTGTTTAAAACTTTGCGTTTATATATCCATTCTAACACTATCATTTATAAATTTGACAATTTATCTCTTATG
>HF990766.1:3040-4043 GCA_000436255.1 Clostridium sp. CAG:1193
GAATCCTTAGTCACCCATTTATAATCAGAATGCTCTTCGCTTAATTTAACATTCACTTTTGATTTGTCTACGTTTACAATAAAATCAATTTCTAAATTATGAATTAATCCGTTATTTTTTTCTTTCACTTCATCAAAATAATGAGTGACAATTGGATTAAAATCTTCTAAAAATCCTATTTCTTCCATAAGTTCTCGTTTTAATCCTTCTTTTAATGTTTCTCCATCCTCTAAGTGGCCTCCAGGAAATTCCCAAGCACCAGGATACAGATCGTCATTTTCATTTCTTTTAACTACCAAAAACAAATTTTTATCTCTTAATATACCAGTCAATACTATTCTTGTTTTCATACATTTAATCACTCCTATCCTTATCAAAGTATATCATATATCTTTATTAAATCATATATTTTAATAAATGATTTATAATTATAGTTTTATCTTTTTTGCTACTGCTACAAACCAATTTAAAGAAGTTAGTCCAAAGTTGTATTATGATACTTACCATCTTTTACGCAACATATACTTGCTCTACTAACAATATGGCAAATAATTAAATTAACATTTCCCTTATTTAACTTTTGTTGCGTACTTTCAACACCAGTAATATTCCCTAAATGATGCGAAAATCAAGGTTTATTAATACTTTAATATTATTCAAACATTTCATTAATAATAACAGATATTGCTTTTAACTTAACTCGAAACAAATTAGCAAAATAGCCATTACTATCAAAATAAGTATTATTGTATTTATCATTCCCGCAAAAAACTACTATTCTTATATAAATTAATTTATATAAATAAAATAAATTCCTTCTTTCTAATTTTATTTTTACCATATATCATCTTCATATTTAACAATTTTTTCGTACAACAAAAAAACAATGTAAATTATTACACTGTTTAATGCAATTATTTTTTAAATTTATATTTTGTTGGATAGAAGATTCAATCAAATTTGAATTTAATAATAAAGCAACTATTTCTGATGCTCTAGATTT
>HF990766.1:4057-14607 GCA_000436255.1 Clostridium sp. CAG:1193
GCTCTAGATTTTTTTACATTAAATAGTTCAGCAACATCTTCCCATTTGAAATCATACTGATAACTAAATTTATCAAACAATTTTTGAATTTTATCATGAGTACTCTTAGTCACGTTTCGGAAGATTTTTATGCAATTTAATTACAAAATAATCTTCATCACTAACAACATTTCCACTCATAACCGGACTTTTTTCACTAACTATCGGACTTTTTTTAATTTACTACAGATTTTAATTAAAACACAACACTCTCTATCATTACTTCATTGCCTTCCTTTCTTACTTTTATTTCTTTAACAAATCTTTCTAGAAACATTTTCTTTTCATGATTGTTTAAATGAATAAAATTATTTTTTAAATTAACTATAACTTCTTTAATAACCTCTTCATTAATTAGATCTTCTTCATTTGAATATTTATTAATTTTATCTAACTCATTATTTAACACTTCTAATTTAGAATCAATTACACTTTTTACTTCTTTAAAAGTATCGTAATCGATTTCATCAGTACTAAATAATTCTGTCATATCTTTTTTCTTTTTATTTAATTTGCGGGTTTGCTCTTGTAAATCTAAAGTATCATTATTTTCTATTATCCTTTTTTCTTTCTTTAAAATACTTTTATCAAATTCTAAATCTTTAATATTTTCTAAATAATTAATAAACGCATTTTCTATTTTATTATGAGAAAATCCTGGAGCATTACAGCTATTGTTGTTATGGCCATTACACTGATAAGTAATATATTTTTTGCCACTTTGAAGTTGCCCTCTAGCATGATATCTACTTCCACATAAACTACATCTTAATACTCTAAAATAATAGGTATCATCAGAAGAATATTTTTTATTATGAAATCTCTTTCTTTTCTTCATCAAATTGCTAACACTATTAAATAAGTCATCATTAATAATAGGTGTTACGTTTTTACCACTTACTTCAAAACCATTCTTTCTTCTTACTCCATATCTTACATTACCAATATAAAGAGGATTAGTAAGTATTGAATGAATAGTTGACTGATTCCAATGCCCTCCTCTTTTCGTTGGTACATTTAAATTCTTTAACTTTTTAGCAATTTTAACCATGGACTCACCATCTAAATACCAATTAAATATTTTTTTAACATAAATTGCTTCATCTTTATTAACTTTAAGTTTTCCAATACCCGCTAAATAATCATAACCAAAAACTCCATTACAATTAGTATAATTACCTTCTTTAGTTTTTTGCTCATATCCAAAAGTAACTCTTTCTGCTAAATTTTCTCTTTCAAATTCTGCAAATATTCCAATAATCTTAACAAACATTCTTCCAACAGCATTTGAAGTATCTATTTTCTCTGTTTGAGAGTTAAAAGTACAATTATGACTATCAAATAGTTCTATTAAATAGATAAGGTCTTTAACACTTCTTGTAAGTCTATCTAATTTGTATATTAAAACATTATTTATTTTTCCTTTCTTTACATCCTCAATTAGTCTTGATATTTCTTTCCTATCAGTTAAATTTTTACCACTTATACCATCATCAACATAGTAGTCCACTATATCCCAATCATTAATGCTCGCATATTTAGTTAATTTATCTTTTTGAGCATGAATACTAAATCCAACGGTTGCTTGTTCTTCAGTAGATACCCGTAGGTAGATTGCTGTTTGCACGAGTTTTTATCACTCCTTACCTATAGAAGTAACGCATGCTCTTTCACTTAAAATTTTTGGAACACTAGTACTTAAAAAAAACTTCATAATCTCTAAACTAATGCTTTTAGATAAACAAGTCATTACCTAACCTCCTTTTTTAACTCATTCATCTAATTATACGATTATTATTACTAAATATTCCAAAGAACTATAGTAATATTCACTTACAAACAAATTTATTTTGTATGTTAGTTTATGATAAAAACCTTATTTATAAATAAAAAATACTATAGTAATTTTTCACTATAGTATTATCAATATTCAAAGTTTAATTGTGTTTTAATATTACTAGGATATTATAATAATTTGCTAAACAATTATATATTATATCAAGCATTTTTACTTGACCAGTCTTATGTAACTGTCTAGCAAATCTTAATATTCTACTAATTTTTTAAAAAGTCTTATAAACTCTCTGTCTTTAAGAATAGATGTTTTTCTAAAAAACTTGCAACACCATCATCATTATTATCAAAATCTGTAATATAATTTAAAATTAATTTTATTTCATCTTTTGCATTTTAAACCATACTAATTATTAATGTCCTTTTTAAAATTTGCACAATTATGAATAAAACATTCTCCATTAATAAATTTTGCATATTTATTTGTTCCGATAAATTTTATTTTATTATTATTAATGAATATTACATCTTCTTCTGGTAAATACAATACTTTATTTTTCTTTGAATATTCTTTTAGATAATTATAATTTTTTTTAAAATTTGATTTATTTAAGTGACATAATATTGAAAAATCATTTAAATAATTAAAACCATCACATTTTTTTAAATTCACATCATTACCATCATCAATTAAACAAGTATTAATATTTTTACCAAAAATTATAGCACCTGCACTTCCACCAAATATGATTCCATTATTATTTAAATAGTTTTGAATTTTCTCTATATTACCATTTTCACTTAATTCATTTAAAAGTTTATATGTGTTTCCTCCACCAATAAATAAAGCACAATAACTATTTAAATCTTTTTCTAATAATTCTTTAGATGAAGTTACCATTTCAAAAGTATTTATTCCAATATATTTAATTTCTTTTGAAAACCACTTTTTGCAGCTTGTATAGTTTTCTTTTTTCATAGCTAAAGGAATATATAATATTGGTTTATCTTTCTTTAAAACTGATTTAAATTTTTTAAGTGCAAATATAATTTGTTTGTTAGAACCACCGCCACATAAAAATAATTTCATTTTATCACCTTTACTCACTTATTTTTTTACAAATCATCAAACGTAACATTATGCATTTAACACCTACCTTGAATAGAAAAAACGGCGATGAAAATTACAAACTAATTTTCGTCATCATTTTTCATATTTTTATAATTTTTAAGGTGAAAAGAGCATGAACAAATTATGCATGAAAAATATGATTTTCTAATACTATTACATTTAATATAATTAATATATCTTTTATGGTAGTTCATACTACTCCTCCAATAAAATTTTTATTGTTTTGCTTAAATATATCCTGTTTGTCAATACTATTATATCACTAATTAATTTATATTTAACATACTACCATCACAGTTAAATTATTATTGTTTAATTTAACATAAAACGCTATAGTAATTTTTCACTATAGCATTTTTAGTATACGACTTTATTTGTATTAACTAACCAAAACTTATTATCTGTATCTGTTCTTAAATATGTTTCATATATTGATGAAAATTCTAATATTTTACTATGCTTTACTAATTCTTTTGCAATCATAGCCATATCATAACTTGATGAATAATGATTTGCTTCATCTAGACCAGTACAATTCTTAAAATTAGTATTTTTAAGCCCTAATTCTTTTGCTTTTTTATTCATAAGTGAAACAAATGCCTCTTCAGTTCCTGCAATTCTTTCTGCAAGTGCCACTGTTGCATCATTTGCAGATCCAATAGTAACCCCTTTTAACATATCTTCTACTTTCATAATCTCATTTTCTTCTAAGAATATTTGACTTCCTCCCATACTTGATGCATATTTACTAGTCCTTATTTCTTCATCCATTTTTAAATTACCATTATCTATATTCTCCATAATTAAAAGTAAACTCATCATTTTTGTCATAGATGCTGGAGCAAATTTTTCATTTGAAGATTTTTCATATAATATTTTACCAGTAGATGCCTCAATCAATATTGCACTTTTTGCATTTGGAGTAATTTCCTCAGCTCTTACATTTACTATAAACAAAGAAAGCAAAATAATAAAACTTATTAATATTTTCTTAATACTATCACCTCTAATTAAATTTATGAATAAAAAAATCTTTTATTACTATGATATAATAATTAGGAGGTGTAATATGAAAAAGATTTTTATTTATATTTTTTGCATTTTAATAGTACTTAATGCATCTATTTTAATATATAGAATAAATAAGGATAATAATATGAATTTTGAAAATGTTTTTAGTGAAGTAAGTACTTTTAAAGAGGAAAATAATGATAGGTATATTAAGTATAAAAATACCCATAACAATTTATCTAATGAAGAAATAGTTAAAATAGTAAATTTATCTCTTGATTATAACTTTTATGAAAATACTATGGATGCTTTGAATAAAAATACTAAATTAATATTAGTAAATAAGTATTATGCACTTAGTAGCGATTATGTTCCTGATGATTTAATTAATTATAATGGACCATATGCGATTAATAATAATATAAGAGGAAATAAAGAAGCATATTCACATTTTAAAGATTTATATAACGATGCATCTAGTGTTGGTTTAACTATTAAAATAATATCTGCATATAGGGATTATAATTATCAAAAAGCATTATATGAGGGATACCTTAAAAATGATCCTGTTGATATTGTAGATACTTATTCTGCAAGAGCTGGACATTCTGAACATCAAACTGGGTATGCATTTGATTTATATAATGTCACTTTACCATATACTAGTTTTGGTGATACATTGGAATATGAATGGCTTAAAATAAATGCTCATTTATATGGATTTATAATTAGATATACAGAAGATAATAAGAATATTACTGGTTATAAAAACGAACCATGGCATATAAGATATGTTGGAATAAAAGAAGCTACATATATTTATGAAAATAATATCACTTTAGAAGAATATTTACTAAACAAAAAATAAGCGAATTTTTTCGCTTATTTTATTATTCCATAAATTAGTTTTTCTTTTCCTTTTTTCTCTTTATCAATAGTAAATGCACTTCTTACATCATTATAATCAATTGTTTTTCCTACATATACTTTTGCAATAGTATCTCCTACATTTACATAATCACCAATATTTTTTACAAGTTCAATTCCAACTCCATATAAAATATTATCTTCTTTATTTATTCTTCCACTACCTAATTTCATAGAAGCTTCACCAATTTTTAATGCATCAATATTATTTATATATCCTTCTTTTTCAGATTTAATTTCTACTATATTATCTGATACTCTAAGTAAGTCTAAATTACCTTTTTGATAATTTATCATTTCAACAAATTTATTATATGCCTTTCCATCTTTTAGAGAATGTAATACTTCATTTTGAGCATCCATAAAACTTATATTTTTGCTCATACTTATCATATAACTTGATAATACTATGCATAGCTCTCTTAAATCTCTATTTCCTTTATTATTAAGTATATCAATTGCTTCTTTAACCTCTAGTGCATTACCAATCATATTACCAAGAGGATAATTCATATTAGTAATAAGTGCTTTAGTTTCTTTTCCATGATGATTTCCTATATATACCATTAATTTAGCAAGTTCAATTGCTTCTTCTTTAGTATTTAAAAGTGCTCCTGTGCCATATTTAACATCAAGCAATATTTTATCTGCACCCATAGCTAATTTTTTACTCATTATACTAGATGCGATTAATGCTTTTGATGAAACTGTACCAGTTACATCTCTTAATGCATAAATTTTCTTATCTGCAGGTGCTACATTACCACTATTAGTTGCAATACATACTCCAATATCCTTTATTTCTTTTATTATTTCACTAACATCTAAATTTACATTTAAAGATGGAATAGATTCTAATTTATCAATAGTTCCACCAGTATATCCTAAAGCTCTACCACTCATTTTTGCAACAGGAACGCCAACAGATGCAACTATAGGTGCAACTATTAAAGTAGTTTTATCTCCAACACCACCAGTTGAATGTTTATCAACCTTAATTCCAGGTATACTACTTAAATCTACTATATCTCCACTATTTAACATACATTCAGTAAGATAATAAGTTTCTTCGACAGTAAGACCATTTATACACATTGCCATAAGTAAAGATGACATTTGATAATCTTTAATCTCACCTTTTGTAAACCCATCTACTATATATTTAATCTCACTAAAAGTAAATGTTTCATTCTTTCTTTTTTTATTAATTAAATCAACGATATACATAACATCACCAAAGTAATTATATCACAGAAAAAAAATAATGCCTACGCATTATTTTAATTTTTTAATAATTAATTCAATACTTCTTTTAGGATCTTCTAAAATCATATTATATAATTTCTTATTTTTTTTAAGTTCTTTTAAAAATGCTACTTCTTCAGCAGTTATATAATATGTATATTCATCAGTTCCCTCTTTTATTACAGCTACTTCTTTACCAAGAAAATAATCAGGTCTAACATTAAAAATATCTGATAAATCATCAAGCGTATCTAAACTAGGTGTTCTTGTACCCTTTTCATAACAGCATACTGAAACTTTAGTTACATTTAGCAAATCACCAAGTTCTGTTTGAGTCATCTTTCTATCTTTTCTTAGTTCTTTTAATCTGCTTCCTATAAACATATGCTTCACCACCTTACATGGCGATTATATATGAATCAAAATGCACAAAGTGTCAAATTAACTAAAAAGTAACTTTAGAGTATAATTTACTCCTTGTTTATTTAACAATTACTAAAAAGAGCAAATATAATTTGCCCTTTTTATAAAACTATTCTCCTCTTCTACTAGATAAGAATGTTACTTTTTCTGCAACTACTTCGGTTACATATCTTTTTTCTTTTTCAGCATTTTCATATGTTCTTGTTTGAACTCTACCTTTAACGCCTAATATATCACCCTTTTTGCAATACTCTGTTGTATTTTCTGCTATACCAGTCCATAAAACACAATCTACAAAATCAGTTTCATAAACACCTTCTGAATTTTTATAACTTCTAGGTATTGCTAAAGTTATATTAGTTACTTTCTTACCTCCTTCTGTACTTCTTAATTCAGGATCTCTTGTGAGTCTTCCTACAATTACAATTTGATTTAACATGTATTATCTCTCCTTTCAAGCATTAATAATACACATTTATTTTTTTATTGCAAATTACAAAAAATCAAATTTTGTAACATCAAAATTACAAAAAATGAATTTTTGCTAAGCAAAATTTTAAATTTTGCAAAAGAAAAATTACTAAAATTTATTTTTTAGTAATTTGTTTAATTCTACAGCATATTCCATAGGTAATTCTTCTTTAAACTCATCAATAAATCCCATAATTATCATTTCACGAGCTTTATCTTCATCTATTCCCTTTGTTTTTAAGTAAAATAATTTCTCATCACTTACCTTTGATACAGTAGCTTCATGTTCGATTGTTGAAAGTGAGTTTAAACATATATTTTTTGGTATAGTATCACTTTTTCCAGTTTCATCTAATATAATTGTATCACATTTAACATTAGCAATACTATTTACTGCAGATGGTTTAATTCTAACAGTTCCTCTATATGTAGCATTACCATGATTACTTGCTATACTTTTTGCAATAATATTACTTTTTGTATTAGGCGCATTATGTATCATTCTTGCTCCTGTATCTTGAATTTGATAATTATCAGCAACACCAATACTTATACATGTTCCTTTCGCACCATTACCATTTAATACACATCCTGGATATTTCATATTAATTTTAGCACCAATATTACCATCAATCCATTCCATAAGACCATTTTCATCTACTATTGCTCTTTTAGTAACTAAATTATAAATGTTACTAGCCCAATTTTGTATAGTAGTATATCTGCATTTGGAATTTTTACCTACATATATTTCAACAACAGCAGCATGAAGACTATCCGTCGTATAAGTAGGTGCTGTACAACCCTCTATATAATGAAGAGAAGAATTATCATCAACTATAATTATAGTTCTTTCAAACTGCCCCATATCCTTAGTATTTATTCTAAAATAACTTTGAAGTGGCCTATCTAACTTAGTATTTTTAGGTACATATATAAAACTTCCTCCACTCCATACGCATCCATTTAATGCAGTAAATTTATTTTCTTTATAATTAACAAGATTATTAAAATATTTTTTAAATAACTCTGGATATTCTCTTAAAGCAGTATCTGTATCTGTAAATATTATTCCTGCTTTTTTAATGTCATCAAGCATATTATGATATACTGTCTCACTATCATATTGTGCTCCTACACCACCTAAATACTTATTTTCGGCATCTATTAAACCAACACTATCAAAAGTATTTTTAACATCACATCTAACGCTTTCCCAGTTATTAAATACTTTATCATTTATTCTTTTATAATATGTAATATTATTAAAATCAATATCTAATTTAGGTCCAAAACTAGGCATAGGCATATTTTTAAATGTTTCATAACTTTTTAATCTAAAATTCCTCATCCACTCAGGCTCATCTTTTATTTTTGATATTTCTTTTACTACATCTTCATTTAATCCTTTTTTAAGTTCTATTTCATCATTTAACATGCAATCTACCTCTTTTATAGCAAGTGTAACATAACGCTTTATATTTATCATTACTTCCAAGGACTACTTGTTCGCCATCATAAACAATTCCAGATTCATCATATCTAGCATTTACAATAGCCTCATTACCACATTCACATTTTTTAGGAAGAGCTTCTATTTTGTTAGCAAGTTCAAATAATCTTTTAGATCCTTCAAACATATTAGTTTGAAAATCTGTCCTAAGACCAAAAGCATATACAGGCTTATTCATCTCTTCTGATATAGCCTTTAATTCATCAACTTGCTTTCTTGTAGAAAATTGTGCTTCATCAACTATAATTACATCACATGCAAGTAAGTCATCAATAAACTTTGTTGTTATTCTATCTTCAGGAGAAAAAGTTTTACATGGAGCTTCTATCCCTACTCTTGATCTTATATTAGATACTCCATCCCTATCATCTACACTTGGTTTTAATAAAAGTACATTTTGACCACACTCTAAAAAAGACCATCTAAGCATAAGTGCAAAAGCACTTTTACTACTTCCCATCGAACCATATTTAAATACTAAATCTGCCATAACTACACTTCCTTTAATATATCATTTACTACATAACTTGCGCACATAACACCCGCACAAGAAGGAACTAAAGATGTTGAACCTGGAGTTCTATCTTTAATATTTTTACCTTTTTCAGTCGAACTTACTACCATTATTTTTCTTTTTTCATTCTTAAATTTATTTCTAATTACTTTAGCCAAAGGATCATAACTAGTTTTCTTAATTTCAGTTATTTCTAATAATTCCGGATGAAATTTATTTCCAGTACCCATTGAACTAATTATTTTTATATTTCTATTTAAGCATTCATTAATCAATAATATTTTAGTACTAACTGTATCACAACAATCAATAATATAATCTATTTTTAATTTAAATAATTCTTTATAATTAGATGCATCTATAAATTTATTAACTATAGTTACATTACAATCAGGGTTAATATCAAGTATTCTTTCTCTTGCAACTTCTACTTTACTTATACCAATATTACTCCTTAAACTTAAAAGTTGTCTATTTAAATTAGTAATATCTACTATATCATTATCAACCACTACAATATTTCCTATACCCATTCTTACAACACTTTCAAGAGCACTTCCACCAACACCACCCAAACCAATAATAAGAACGGTACTATTTTTAAGTTTATTGATACTTTTTTCATCAAGTATTTTACAAAGTCTATCTTGCCACATAATACCACCAAACTAATTATACATTAAATTAATTTGTTTTTAAACGAAAACATAAAAAAAGATGAATAAATCATCCTTTTAACCACATTTATATTTGCTAATAACTATATGAATAGTATTTACATATTAAACTACACTAACCAGTTTAAATCTATTTAGTTATTTCAACATTCCAATTTGCCTTATTATCACTTGAAACACTACCTGTTTCGAAAGTATATCTTTCTTTATTACTATTATTAATAATCGCGTCCCAATCAAAACTTCTACCTGTTTTATTTATTATTTTAGAAAGATTTTCATTGCCACTGACTTTGGTACATGTACATACATTATTAGTACAGGTAGAAGTACCACAACCAATACTGAAAGCATTTCTTCCTATACTTGTAACGCTACTTGGAATTGTTACTTCTGTTAACTGATTACCTTCAAATGCATTACCACCTATACTTGTTACACTATTTGGAATTATTACTTCTGTTAACTGATTATAAGCAAATGCATATTCTCCTATACTTGTAACTGTATTTGGTATTGTTACTTCTGTTAGTTTATTATTTCTAAATGCCCCAGCACCTATACTTGTTACACTACTTGGTATTGTTACCTCTATTATCTGATTATTATCAAAAGCGTATTGTCCTATACTTGTTACACTACTTGGTATTGTTACTTCTGTTAATTGATTACTACCAAATGCCCCAGCACCTATACTTGTAACACTATTTGGAATTATTAATGACGTAAGTTGATTCCTCATAAACGCCCCATCACCTATACTTGTAACTGTATTTGGTATTACTACTGAAGTTATTCCTAAAC
>HF990767.1 GCA_000436255.1 Clostridium sp. CAG:1193
GAAGTGGCAAAACTGTTTTTACTAAAGGATTTGCTAATGCACTTGGAATTGATGAAAATATTACATCTCCAACATTTAATATAATAAAAGAATATACTGGTGGCGAAGCTAATTTATATCATATGGATTTATATAGATTAAATGGTGATATTAAAAATTTAGGTTTAGATGAATATTTTGAAAAAGATGGAGTAGTTATTATTGAATGGGCGGATATGATTGAAGAATATTTACCAGAAGAAAGACTTGATATAAAATTTAAAGTAATTGATGAAGATACTAGAGTTCTTGTATTTAAACCACATGGTACAAAATATGAAGAACTTTGTGAGGCAATATTGTGATAACACTATTTATTGATACAAGTACAGAATCTTTAACAATCGCATTATTTAAAGATGATGTACTTTTATCTACTTCAACGGTATCTTCAAGTGAGCATTCAAAATATGCAATGCCAATACTAGAACAAATTTTTAAAGAAAATAATATAAAGCCAAATAAGGTTAATAAGATTATGGTTATTAATGGACCAGGTTCATTTACAGGAATAAGAATAGGTGTTACTATTGCAAAGATATATGCTTGGACACTTAATATTAATATAGTCCCTATATCTTCATTAAAGGCATATGCTATATCTAATAAGGGTTATGATTACTATGTTTCAATAATTGATGCAAGAAGAAACTATGTTTATGCGGGAATATATGATAAGGATTATAACAATGTAATTAAAGAATCATACATTTCTAAAGATGAACTTGTTGATAAAATTAACTCTTTAAATAATGAATTAATTATTGGTGATACCACTTTAGGTAGTTTTCCTGTAATTAGTAATAAAATTGATGTAGTTAATATTTATAATTATTTTAAAAATGATTCTGGAATAAATGCACATATGGTTAATCCGGTTTATTTAAAAAAGACAGAAGCAGAAGAAAAATTAGGGGATTATTAGGTGATTAAATGATTAGAGAATATATAGATAGTGATTTTAATTCAGTTTGTGTTTTAGGAAGGGATATAAATATTAATTATTCCTTTAGAATAAGTGAAGTTGGTAAATGTTATGTATATGAACTAGATGGAAGTGTTATTGGCTTTGCTTTAGTTGATTTATTTTCTGATAGATCAGAACTTATTGATATTTGTGTAGCACTTGCGCATAGGAATAAAAAAATAGGTGATGCATTATTAAAAAAAGTGATTGGAGTATCAAAAAATAATGGATGTGAAAATATCACACTAGAAGTAAGATGTGATAATAAATTTGCTATAAAATTGTATAAAAAAAATGGATTTGTTGTTAAAAGTATTAGAAAAAAATACTATAACAATGGACAAATCGATGCATATTTAATGTATAGAGAGTTGTGATAATATGAAGGATTGTTATATATTAGGGATTGAGTCTTCTTGCGATGAAATGAGCGCAAGTATAATAAAAAATGGTTGTGAAGAAATTAAAACTATAATTCTTTCACAAATGGATATTCACAAAAAATATGGTGGAGTTGTTCCAGAAATTGCAAGTAGATGTCATATAGAAAGTGCTACAATGGTTTTAGAAGAGTTATTCACAGGAATAAACTTAACTATGAATGATATAGATGCAATTGCAGTAACTTATGGTCCAGGATTAATTGGGTCATTGCTTATTGGCCTTCAAATTGCTAAAACATTATCATTTGTTTATAACAAACCTTTAGTACCAGTTCATCACATAGCAGGACACATATATGCAAATAACTTAGTAAAAAAATTTAATTTTCCACTTATAGCATTAGTAGTAAGTGGTGGACATACAGATTTAATATATATGAAAGAAGATTATAACTTCAAAAAAATAGGTGGTACACTCGATGATGCAGTTGGTGAATGTTATGATAAAGTTGCTAGAGTAATGGGACTTACTTATCCAGGTGGACCACTTGTTGATAAGTATGCTCATATGGGAAAGCCAACTTATAAATTACCTACACCACTTGATGATGATACATATAATTTTAGCTTTAGTGGACTTAAAAGTGCGGTTATAAATCTTATTCATAATGAAGAGCAAAGAGGTAATGAGATAAATGTTGAAAACTTATCAGCATCATTTCAAGAAGATGTAGTAAATATTATTACTAAAAAAACTATGAAAGCTTTAAAGGAATTTGATGTTAAAAATTTAATCATATGTGGTGGAGTTGCTGCAAATAAAGGATTAAGAGATAAATTTGAGGCTTTATGTAATGAAAATGGAATTGATTTAACAGTACCTCCAATAAAATATTGTACAGATAATGCTGCTATGATAGCTTCTAGTGGATACTTTGCATACAAAAAAAATATTGTTGCAGATTTATCGTTAAATGCCATGGCAACAGATAGTCTATACGATTATATAAACAGATACAAATAGAAATTAAAATTCTACACAGAAATGTGTAGTTTTTTTTTTGAATAAAAATATTAAATATTACTCAATATAAAAAGAAACAAAAAATGCATAAATTTAGTGTTAATATAACAATAATTGAATTTTTGTTTAATTTTTATTCAAAAAAGTTGACAAAAAACAAATTATGTGTATTATAAATATCACTAAAAAATTTGTGCACTATTGTATGAAAAATTTAGTGGTTGATAAAAGAAAGTAAGGGGATTATATGAAAAAGAAGATACTTGATGCATCTATATTCATTTTGTTATTACTTACTTTATATTATTCAATTGACTATATAAAACTAGTGCATAAGAATAACTTGATAAAAAAAGAAATAAGAAATGAAATTTCAGTGTTAGAAAGCAATAAAAAAGGCACTATTAAAAATTTAGAATACTATAAAGAGTATTATGAAAATGATAATATAGTTGGAAGATTAAAAATAAGAAATACAAGTATTGATACATTACTAGTTAAAGGAAATGATAATGAATATTATTTAAATCATTCAATTAGTAATGAGTATGATGAAAAGGGGAGTATATTCATTGATTACCGAACAGACCTTAATTCAAAACAGATAAACATATATGGACATAATTCGAATGTTTATGATGTTATATTTAAGGAGTTAGAAAATTATTTAGATAAAAACTATTTTTCTAACCATAAATATATAGAATTATGGGATGGTGATAAAACAAAGATATATGAAATATTTAGTGTTCAAGTTGTAACAAGTGGTTATGAACATTATACTGTTAATCCAAGTAATTTGGAAGCACATATAATGAACCTAAATAATTCAATATATGAAACAGGTAATGTGGCATCTACAAAAGATGAAATACTAGTTATACAAACATGTTTGTATAATCCAGCTAATTCTCTTTTGTTAATAAATGCAAAGAAGGTATAGGAGGGAAGATGGAAAGAGTAAAAAAATATTTACTTACATTATTAATTGCAATTAGTGCATTCCTAGTTGGAACTAATTATGTAAGTGCAGAAGGTGATCCAGGAGAAATCCTAATACACAAAACTGCAACAAAAGAAAATTTAGAGGAAGGAAGAAGTGCAGACGTTACATTAACAGTAAATGCAAATGGATTTACAACTGTTGATAAAACAGACGTTGTATTAGTACTTGATAGAAGTTCTAGTATGAATGGTACTCCAATGAATAATACTAAAACAGCTGCTAAAGATTTAATTGAGTTATTAATAACTGATAAAACTAAAGATAATACAAGAGCAGCAATAGTAACATATGGGTCTAATTTATTAACAAGTTATACTAGTGATTCACTTACTAATGATGTAACTACTTTAAAAAATACTATTGATAGTATTTCAAGTAGTGAAGGAAACCAAGGTACAAATGTGCATGCTGGATTAATAAAAGCAGAAGAATTACTTAAGTATTCTGGTGATGATACACAAAAGATAGTAATCTTACTATCAGATGGTGAACCAACATATTACATAGGAACTGATACTAAAAGACATGGTATGGGTGGCTCTGATAATTATGAAAGTGATTATTGTGAAAAAGGTTTTCTAGGTTATTATTATAGTGGTAAATGTTACGTAAGTGAGAATGATAATACTGTTGCTATGGAATATAGCGATTTTGGAAGTGTTTTCACTACTAAAGATGCATATAAACCAAGTACAAATACTAATAATAAAGCAACAACTATGAAGGCTAATGGTACTAAAATTTATACTATTGGTTTTGGTAATGGTGCATCAGGTAATGCTTATGAATTCTTAGGGAAAGTAGCATCAAATCCAAC
>HF990768.1 GCA_000436255.1 Clostridium sp. CAG:1193
GTACTCTTGGTACTACTATTACTAATATTACGCCTATTACCACTATTACTGCTAAAAGTTCTACTAATGTAAATCCTCTTTTTTTCATTGTTACACTCCTTTATTATATATAATTATAATATCATTTTATCTATATTTCTTCAATAGTTTGAATATTAAAAGAGCTTTATTTCAAACTCTTTAATCTTTTAATAACCAATCAATTACATTAATTTTTGCTATGCCATCACAGCCCGATTCTAAATCCATATCCAAAGTCAATATTTTTTTAGGATAATGATCCCATGTTTTTTGTAATGATTTTAATTCTCTTTCTAAAACTTTTTCATCCCTTACTATTAACGCCACTTGATAATACTTTAATCCATTTTTATTTTCTGCTACAAAATCAACTTTTAAAACATCTACTTTTCCAACATAAACTTTATAACCTCTTCTTAAAAGTTCAAGATATACTATATTTTCTAATATATGTCCCATATCACTATCAGATTTTTTCATAAAAGATAACTTCTTAACCCAAAGTCAACCACATAGTATTTATAATCTCTTACAAGTAAATTTTTACCTTTAACATCAAATCTTTCTGCTTTATAAATTAAAAAGCTTTCTAAAAATGCATTTATATAGTTTTCAACAGTGTAATTGCTTGCACTTGTACCTTTACTTGTTAATGTATCACTAATTTTTTTGTTGATATAGGACTTCCTATACTATCAAATATAAATTTCAATATGCTTTCAAGTAATAATTTATCTGATATATTATTTCTCGACATTATATCTTTATATACTATTACTATTTTTTAATTCCTCAAGATATTCAGTTCTTTGTATCTATTTTCACCTCTATATAAATATACACGTTTTTATCAAAACTCACCATTTTCGACAAGTTTTTAAAATAAAAAAATTATCTAATTTCTTAGATAATTCCTCTTTCTATTGCCATACTTATTATTAGTATTAAACATATAACTATTGCTATACCAAGTCCTACATTTATAAGTATATTTTTAAGTTTTCTTTTATCTACATTATCGAATGTATTCTTTTTTCTTATTATATTACTATTTATATTGCTATTATTTTTTTCATATATGTGTTTTTCTATTACTTTTTCTTTTACTATTTCTTTAAGTAAGAATCCACATTTTAAACATATTACTGCATTTTTATCTACTATATTTTTACAGTTTGGACATAAAGCTCTTCTTTCTTTTGGCACTTCATAAGAATCTTTATGTATTATTACTCTTTCTATTACATTATCATTAACACTATTAGTAGGCTCTGTTTCTATTTCTTCTACATTATCAGTTTTATTTCTTAAATATAAAACATATTTTATTATTAGAAATAATATTAATGAAATTATAGCTGCAATCATAAATATATTAAGATTTGTTTTTACTTTTTCTGGCATAATCTCATATTTTTTACTAGACATGTAAAAATTATATATATATAAAACTATATTACCTATTGCTGAGCATTCAAAAATGACTGAAAAAACTTTCAAAACCTTATTTAATTTCATGTTAATTCCCCCTTTTTGATGATGTATATTATACACATTTATCAAAAAATGTCAAGTTTTGTATATTTAGGACGTGAAATATGGATAAAAACTTAGAACGTACGTTAAATACTACTGCATATATTTTAATTATAATTGTTGAAATAATATATATTTATGTTACTAATAATGATTTAAATGATGATGATAAAAATAGCTTGGTTCATCTTGGAAGAACTATTTTATTTATAACTGCTATTTACTTTTTTATTAATGCTTTTATAGGGTTATCTTATGAGAAAAACTCTTCTCAATATAAACAGGTTGTTGCATCCTTTTTTGCTCTTTTAGCAGCATTTATACGTATTACAATAAAAGATGATAATATTACTTTTAGATAGAATTAATATAATCTTTTACTGGACCATATGTTTTTCTATACCCATCTATTAATCCATATTTATGTATTGCTTCTATATGTTTTTTAGTAGGATATCCTTTATGATTAGCAAATCCGTACATTGGATATTTATTATCTAGTTCATACATCATTTTATCCCTTGTTACTTTTGCAATTACTGATGCAGCTGATATAGATATACTTTTAATATCCCCTTTTATTATTGATGTACTTGGAATATCTAAATCTAACTTCATTGCATCTATTAATACATGATCTATTTTATGATTACAATTTTTAATAGCAAGCATCATTGATTTTTTAGATGCCTCATATATATTTATTTCATCAATTTCTTCTGGACTAACTATACCAATACCTATTCCTAAAGCATTTTCTTTTATTACATTATAAAAATAATCTCTTTTATGCTCAGATAACTTCTTTGAATCTGTAAGACCTTCTGGTATAAAATCTTTAGGAAGAATAACACATGCACTTACTACAGGGCCTATAAGTGGACCACGTCCTACTTCATCTACACCTGCTATATAATTAACTCCATTTAAATATAAATTTCTTTCATATTCATAATTATCCATAATAACACCCATTTAATTATACACTTATTGTGATATAATTAAAATGGTGAATTTATGAAAACTATAGAAAATATTGAAAATATTACCATAATTAATAAATCTAAATTTATTACTAATTTATTTTATGTAGAAAATATTGATGAAGTTAATAAATATTTAAGTATTATTAAAGATAAGTATAAGGATGCTACTCATCATTGTTATGCATATATTATTGATAATACTAAAAGATTTAATGATGATAATGAACCTGCTGGTACTGCTGGCATGCCTATTTTAGAGTGTTTAGAGAAGAATAACTTAAATTATGTTTTATGTATTGTTACAAGGTACTTTGGTGGGATTAAACTGGGTGCTGGTGGGCTTTTAAGAGCATATT
>HF990769.1 GCA_000436255.1 Clostridium sp. CAG:1193
GACTTATCAAGACTTGGAAGAAATTATATTAAAGTTGGAGATTTTATTGATGATATTATAATAGGTAAAAAAGTTAGATTTATATCTATAAATGATAGTGTTGATTCATATTTAAATCCTGAATCTCTTAATTCATTAGAAGTACCTATTAAAAATCTAATGAATGAAGGATATGCAAAAGATACATCAAATAAAATTAGAAGTTCTCATAAAACAAGTAAAAAAAATGGAAAATACATAGGAGTAATTGCACCATACGGATATATTAAAGATAAGGAAGATGGTCATAAATTTATTGTTGATCCTTCTTCTGCTGAAGTAGTAAAAAAGATATTTAACTATGTAATAAAAGGATTAACTAAACAAGAATTAGCTGATGAGTTAAATAAGCAACATATACTAACTCCAAGTAAATATTTTAAAGATGTTTTAAAATATAAACGAGGAAGAGTCAGTAATCAATGGAATGTAAAAATGTTAGATGAAATATTGAAAAATGAAACATATATTGGAAATTTAATTCAAGGAAAAAGACAAAGATTAAGTCATAAGACACATAACATTGTAAGAGTATCAGAAGATGAATGGATTAAATCAGACAATCATCATAAACCTATAATAAAAGAAACAATATTTAATCAAGTTCAAAACATTCTATATAATAGAAATATTAAAATAAATAGTAGTGGTTCTTATAATACATATTCTGGTTATATTAAATGTGCTGATTGTAATTGTAATTTATATAGAAGATTTAAGAGAGATACTGGAAGAGCATTTTATTATTGTGGTACATATATAAAATCTGGTACTTGTTCTAAACATTATATTACTGAAGAAGAATTAAATGAAACAGTTTTAATTATGTTGAATAAGTATCTTGAATTATTAATAGATTTAAAAACAAAAATTAATGATATTATTTCTTTTTCAAGTATTGAATATAATAGTGAAGTTAGAAACATGAAAATAATTGAATATGAAAAAGATATAGAAAAGTACGAAAAGTTAATTTCTGATTTAAAAAAAGATTATCAATTAGATATTATTAATAAAGAAGATTTTGAAGATTTTTATAATGAATATTTGTATGAACTTAATAATTTAAAACTTGCTAAAGAAGAAATTGAAAATCAAAATGAAAAAACTTTTAATTTAGATTGGTTAAACAATTTAAAGAAGTTAGAAAAGTTAGATTCTATTAATAAATTAATAGTAGATGAGTTTATTGAGAATATTTATATATATGAAGATAGGAGGATAAAAATAGATTTTAAATACATTGATCAATATAATGAAGCTATCAGGTATCTGAAATCTGGCAAAAGTATGGTATAATAGATTAGTAGTTTGACTTCAAAAAAGGAAGTGATTTTATGTCAAATATAAATGAAAATGAAAAGTTTCAAAAAAACGTAATCAATTGGTATCCAGGTCATATGGCAAAAACAAAAAGATTAATAAGTGAAAACTTATCTCTTATTGATATTGTATATGAGCTAATAGATGCAAGAATACCTTATTCATCAAAGATTAAAGATATAGATGAAATGATTAAAGAAAAACCGAAATTGTTAATTGTAACAAAAATGGATTTATGCGATGAAGATGAAACAAATAAATTTTTAGAATCATATAAAAAAGATGGGTATGTTGTAGTACCTGTTGATCTAGCTAATAATAAAGGTATTGATGTAATTATAAATAAGACAAAAGAGATATTAAAACCTCTTGATGAAAGAAGGAAAGAAAAAGGTCTTAAGAAAAGAAATTATAGAGCTCTTATAGTCGGTATACCTAATGTAGGTAAATCTACATTAATAAATAGACTTGTTGGTAAAAAAGCAGCAAATGTTGGTAATATGCCAGGAGTTACTAAAAATTTAAGTTGGATAAGAATTAATAATGATATAGATTTACTTGATTCACCAGGTATTTTGTGGCCTAAATTAGATAGTGAAGAAGTAGCGCTTAATCTAGCAAGTACATCTGCAATAAAAGAAGAAATATTAACTCTTGGTGATATATCTTTTCATATATTAAAAAAATTAAATGATTATTATCCAGAAAAATTAAATGAAAGATATGGAATTAGTAAAATTAATAATGATGATATAATGGAAACTTTCGATATAATAGGAAGAAAAAGAGGAGCTTTATTAAGAGGAAATATTGTTGATTATGATAAAGTTTATTCTTTAATATTAAGAGATATAAAAGATGAGAATATAAAGGGCATTACATTTGATAGATTTAACTAATGTATATGTCTTTTTTTGTAAAATGTTTTTAAATTCTATAAATTAAGAAAGTGTACATGGTATAATGAATGTAGGAGGATTATTTTATGGCAATAAAAATTAACATATTATCAAATTATTTTTTAAAAAAAGATGGGACTTTTGATAAAAAGGGCGCTATTAACTTATGTGGAAAGATAGCAGGAGTTTGCTATGCTAAAGAAGGGTTTGATCATTTATGTGATGAACCTATAGAAAAAACTGAAAGAAGAATTAATATGACTTTAAATAATGGTCATCATAGTGTTTATGATCATATATTTATTAGTTTTAATATAAAAGATATACCAAAGATATTGGCAATGGTTATTAATAATGAAAAAGAGTATACTACAAGTGAGAAATCTGCAAGATATACACCAATTATAAGAAGTGGATGTATTACTTTAAAAGAAGAAGAATTATATAATAAATGGGTTTTAATATTTACTGATAAAATAAAAGAATTATATGGAGACTTTTATAATGATTCTAAAATTAAAAAACTAGCACAAGAAAATGCAAGATATTTAGTTACTGTATTTATGCCTACAGAAATGATATATACAACTTCATTAAGACAAATTAATTATATAGCGTCATGGATGAAAGATTATATGAGAGAGTGTAAAAAAGATGATTTTAGTATTAAATTATCTAATGCAATGGAAGAATTTATTAAGGAATTAGAAAGAAATAATGTGTTAGTTGATGGACTTATGACTAATGATAAAAAAAGAAGTATTTCGCTATTTGGGAAAGATTTAGATAAAAAGGAAAAACATTTTGGTGATATATATGAAACTATATACACATCAACATTTGCATATTTAGCACAAGCACAAAGACATAGAACTTTAAATTATAAAATTGAACTACTTGATAATAAAGAATATTTTGTACCTCCAATTATTGAATCAGATTCATCTTTAGTTAAAGAATGGATTTCTGATATAAAGAGTGTTAGTAATATATATCCGCAAGGGGAAATGATAAGAATATTGGAGTCTGGTACATATGAAAACTTTATATTAAAATGTAAAGAAAGATTATGTACAGCAGCACAACTTGAAATAATGAATAAAACAAATGAAATATTAAAAGAATATAAAAAATCTTTAGAAGAAAGTGGTAATCCATTAAGTAAAGATATAATAAATTATACAAAGGGTGCAAGATGTACATTTAAAGATTTTGTGTGTAAGGAAAAATGTGGATTTAAAGAAGGAATTTGTTTGAGTAGGAAAATATAGGTGTTTTATGAGTGGGAAATTGATAGTTATAGAAGGAACAGATTGTAGTGGTAAAGAAACACAAGCTAAAAAGCTTATAGAAAAATTGCAAAATGATGGGATATGTGTTAGTGAATATAGTTTTCCTAATTATTCATCACCAACGGGTAAAATAGTTGGTGGACCATATCTTGGCAAAAGTTATATTTGTGAAGGTTGGTTTAGTGAAACTGCACCTAAAGTAGATCCTAAAGTATCATCTTTGTATTTTGCTGCTGATAGAAGATATAATATAGGTGTTATTAAAGAAAAATTAGCCTCAGGTGAGAATGTAATATTAGATAGATATGTATATTCAAATATGGCTCACCAAGGTGGCAAATTTCATACAAGAGAAGAAAGAAAAGAAATGTTTAAATGGCTTAGTAAACTTGAATTTGAGCTTTTAGAACTACCACAGGCAGATATTAAAATATTTTTGCATATGCCGTATGAATATTCTTTAAAACTAAAAGCAAATAGATGTGAGTCATTAGATGAAAACGAAAGAGATAAACAACACTTACTAGATGCAGAAAGAGCATATATTGAACTTGCAAATGATTATTCGTTTCATATTATTGAATGTGTTAAAAATGATAATATAAGAAAAATAGAAGATATTAACGATGAATTATATAATTTTATAAAAGATAAAATAAAAGAAAAAAAATAAATTATAAAATATAGATTAAACAGCAAAAAATCTATATTTTTTTATTATTTTTAAATTAATGCTTGTAAAAATAATAAAAACTTGATATAATTTTAATTGCCTACTTATGGCGAGATAGCTCAGTTGGCTAGAGCAATCGGTTCATACCCGATAGGTCAAGAGTTCGAATCTCTTTCTCGCTACCAA
>HF990770.1:0-1182 GCA_000436255.1 Clostridium sp. CAG:1193
AACTGTAACTTGTCTATCAAATCTTCCTGGGCGAAGTAATGCCGGGTCAAGAACATCAGGTCTATTTGTTGCTGCTATAATGATAATTCCTTCATTAGCACCAAAACCATCCATCTCAGTTAATAACTGATTTAATGTTTGTTCTCTCTCATCATGACCTCCACCAAGTCCAGTACCTCTTTGTCTACCAACTGCATCTATTTCATCAATAAATACAAGGCATGGCGCATTTTGCTTTGCTTGTCTAAACATATCTCTAACACGAGATGCTCCTATACCAACAAACAATTCAACAAAATCAGAACCACTTATAAAGTAGAAAGGAACATTTGCCTCACCAGCAACAGCCTTAGCAAGTAAGGTTTTACCAGTTCCTGGAGGACCTACTAAAAGTACACCTTTAGGTATTCTAGCGCCTAATTTTTGGAACTTCTTAGGATTTTTTAAGAAGTCAATTAATTCAGCAACCTCTTCTTTCTCCTCTGTTAATCCAGCAACATCCTTAAATGTTACTTTACCACCATCTTCACTTAATTTTGCCCTACTCTTACCAAAGTCCATAGACTTATTACTATTACCCATTTGTCTTCCAAATATGTATATTGCACCACCAACTATTAATAACATTGGAAGTACATTTACTAAGAATTGAATAAAGAAACCAGATGATGGATCACTTTCTGTATTCAACTTAAAATCCTTAATATCCTTAGATTCAAGAATTCTATTAATTACAGTTTCAGAAAGTGGTATCTTAGCATAAAACACTTCATTCTTAGAATAACCATCTAATTTACCAGTTACTTGATAAACTAGCCCATCAGCATCTGGAATAATAGATAACTCAGTTATTTTATTTTCCTTTAAACTATTTTCAAAATCACTATAACTAAATACATGTGTTTTAGTATTAAATAAATCTGTTGAGAAAAATATAAACAATGCTGCAAACAACAAAAGTGCATAAGGCATAAAGTTTTTTCTCAAATTGTTTTTATTTATATTATTTTTCATTTTTCCTCCTTAATTTTTTCATACTTTAATATTATATCATACTTATTATCTTTTTTCTTAACATATTTTGATTTTTTTATACCAGGTATCCATAATATATTATCATTACTATCAACAAGTATAGGATAAGAATTTCTTTTATTTAAATCAATCTTACTATCAATAAAC
>HF990770.1:1211-2022 GCA_000436255.1 Clostridium sp. CAG:1193
AACACATCCTTGACCTTCTTACTACCATCAAGGTTCATAATATATATTCTATCTCCTGTACGTCTATTTCTAATATACAAAGGCATTTTAATATCATCATAACTTAATCTACATATATAATTACTATCACTATCTTCACTATTTACTTTGCGTATTACATAATTATTTATAACAATATCTTCATTTAATTCATATTTATAATCATTTTCATATTTCATATACTCAAATGACACCTTGTCATAGTTCTTAAGCACTCTAAGATTATTAGGCAACATAATACATAAGTTAGGTTTATCATTATAAATCATATTAATAATCTTTGTTGTATGTGCGCTTGTAACAAGTAATATACTATCACCATAGATTTTATCTAATATATAATTTATTACTCTCTTTTTAACTAAATTATCTAACTTTTTAAACTCATCTATATATAGTTTGTTATCTATATAAACAGTATCTATTATACTACTTACTAACTTATCAAAATATTCATCATATTCATTTAGCGTTTCACTATACTTTAAAAACTTTAAATGAACATTTTTATCTTCTTTTTTTAGATAGGGTAATATATTATGTCTATATCTATTTCTAGTATATTCTAAATTATCATTAGATTTATCTATTACATACTTAATATTATTATCATTTAAATACTTAATAATCTCATCCTTAGTGGTATATACTAAGGGTCTAACTAATTTATAACTACCCTTATTTACTTCCATCAAAAAGCCACTATAACCCTTTAGTGAAGAACCCCTTACAATACGCATAAGAATAGTTTCAATTAAATCATCTCCATGAT
>HF990771.1 GCA_000436255.1 Clostridium sp. CAG:1193
TAAAGTCTTTATTTATAAGTATTTCTAAGAGGTTTTCCATAAGTCGTTATTTCCCAGTTTATATTAGTTTTGTTTTCGTTCATTTGGATCAACTCCTTTTTAAAATCATTAAAATTATAGCATAAAAAAGGCAGATTTTGTACTAATCTGTCTAAATTTATGCCATTTATTAGGGGTTAAATGTGGAGTAATCAATAATTCATTGAACGTTACTAGGCCATATGGCAAATATGGCTATAAATTAAAAAGCAAGATTTCTCTTACTTAATTTTATTGTCATCTTTGTTTTCTTTAACTATTTCTATAACCTTTATTTTGCCATTGACCAAAACTTCAACTATAGGTTCTTTACCAATATTGTTTTTTTCATATTTCCAATAATCTTCAGCTAATTCTAAATTTTTCTTTTTATCTATAGTACCTTCAAAACAATTCCATGCATCACCAACATATACATTTCCATCAACTTCGACTTTAACAATTGAAAAAGTAGGTCTTCCCCATTCAATAAATGCGTTATACCATTTTTCTGCTTCTTCTAAAGTATTAGAAACATATAACGATGCAAGTCTTGAAGGATAATTTGGATATTTATTTTTTCTAACTTCTTCTAAAGCTAGTTCTCTAAATGCAACTTTTAAATGATGTTCGAACTCAACATTTTCATAATCTTTTGGATTCTTATATATTTCATCTACTTTATCTTTAAAAGCATATACTCTATCATATACACCACTATGATGATTATCATCAAATATTATTTCTTTTCCAAGTTTCATTGGTCTTTCAGTAACAACATGATAATATATCTTTTTCATTTTTTTACCTCCAACTTTTCATTTTAAAACATGATATTATTCATTTAATGAATTAATTCTATATTTACCAATAGTTGTATATTTCTTCATTATTATATTCTTCTTTTGATAAACGAAGATACACTGCTACCTTATATGTCATCTTAATATT
>HF990772.1 GCA_000436255.1 Clostridium sp. CAG:1193
CTTTTATATTAAATGAAAAGGGGAAGTGATATAGCGAATGTAAAGTAATGTAAAATAAATAATTTTAGAAAAATATATAGTTTTATCTATATATTTATATTTTTCTAGATTGAATTTCTGCTATTTTTTCAAATACTTCTGTAGCATTTTTAGAATTTATTTCAGTATAACCTAGTTCCTTTAATGCTTGAATCTTAACTGTATTTAATTCTTGTGTTCTAGATAGTTTTTCTTCATGTCTTTGTTCTACTTCTGCTTCAAATTTCTTATGTGCTTCTAAAACTTTATGCTTTGATACACCACCATTATTAAATAAAGTAATAGCTTGATACATAATTCCTTCAAATATTATTTGGTTATCTTCATCAAATGCAAATTCATTTGTTGGTATAAATCCATTTGATTTAGCAAAATATGCTAAAACATACTTCAACTCTGGTACATCATCTATAACTTGAAGATAGCTACATAAATAACGGCACATGTTATATGCTCCTGCATCTTTAGTATCCTCACTTAATTTTTCTTTAAGCATAGTTACTATATCCATTATTACTTTTTGATTTTTCTTACTTAAATCTTTAAAATCATATCCTGCAGCATCAATTGAAAATAAACCATTTTCATTTTCGCTTTCTTGCATCATTTTTTCTATCCTTAAAATATTTTCTGTAGTTGGTTTAAAATTAGCTAATTCTTCGGCTGAACTTACATTAAATAATAATAATAATTTCACTTTTTTATCTTTTGGCCAATCATTTAGAGATTTCATTTCTAAATAATTATAAACCATTTGTCTAGATACCCCTAAATACCTAGATAATTTTACCTTTGATATTCCTAATTCTTTTAATAAATCATTAACTGCTTTCATACACAAATTACCTCCATCTATACACATATATGTTACCACACATATAAAAAAGTGTCAAGACTTGACACTTTACATTTTATAGTAAATACCATAATTTTTTATTATTTTTTCTAACTTCTTTAATTATTCCACCGCCTAAGCATACTTCACCATCATAAAGTACGCACGCTTGACCTGGTGTTACTGATTTTACACCATCATATTTAACTAAAATTTCATTAGAATCTAAATATGTAAGAGTTACAGGATAATCATTTTGTCTATACCTAAATTTAGCTGTACATTTAGTAGGCCTTTCGTCACAATTAAAATTAACTTCGTTTATTATACAACTATCTGAATATAAATACTCATTATCTTCACCTATTGCAACATATAAAATATTTTTATTCAAATCTTTACCTACTGTAAATAGTTTATCTTTAGTACCCCCTATATCAAGACCTCTTCTCTGCCCTATCGTATAATACATTAATCCTATATGTTCCCCTACTTTTTCATTTGTTTCTATATTTATAATATCTCCTTTAATATTTGGTAAATAATTTTTCAAGAATTCTTTAAAGTTTCTTTCCCCAATAAAACAAATTCCAGTTGAATCTTTTTTTGTTGCAGTATTTAATCCTAATTCTTTAGCTATTTCTCTTACTTCAGGCTTATTAAGATCTCCTACTGGGAATAATACATTTTCTAATTGTTCATGCGTTAATTGAGAAAGGAAATATGTTTGATCTTTATTTAGATCAACTCCTCTTAGCAATTTACCATCTTTCATTCTTGCATAATGCCCAGTTGCTATATATGTAGCGCCTAGTTTTTTAGCTTCTTTTATAAATAAATCAAATTTAATATATTTATTACACATTATATCAGGATTTGGAGTTCTTCCATTTTTAAGTTCATCTAGAAAATAAGTAAATACGTACTCCCAATATTCTTTTACAAAATCAACACGATGTAGAGGAATATCTAACTTTTTACATACTTCTTTTGCATCGTTATAGTCTTGTTCTTGTGGACATATATTATTATTTAATGTTGGATTACCCATTATATCATTATTAACACTAGCATCCCAGTTTCTCATAAATAATCCAATTACTTCATATCCTTGTTTTTTTAAAAGATAGGCTGCAACAGATGAATCTACTCCTCCGCTCATTCCAATTACAACTTTCATAACATCACCATTTTAATTATACATCATTTTTAAAATTAGTAAATAAGTTTTATTATATATGGCATTATATATGCTTCATATGAAGCAGTAATAACAAGCATTACTATAGATATAGCAAGTATAAATGCATATTTTTTAAAGTGCCTTTTTACACTAAAGTCTTCTTTATTAAAAATAACTCTAATTATTTTAAGTGACATGTTAAATGAATAATAAGTTAATATAAAATATATAATAAGATTAATTATTAAATGTGGAAAAATATATATAAATGAGATTAACATGCCTTCTATTTTAAAGTGATATATTAAAGATGTTACAGTAAATGCTAAAGTGAATGTTTTATAAAATAACATACATATAATTATAGGTAATCCTATTACTGATATTCCTAATATCCATAATATAAATGCATATAATATATTATTAAAATTACTAAATAAATATGCATTCATATTGTATTTATTATCTTTAATCATATTAAAATAAGTACTAATTTCACTTGTAAGAAGTGTTTTATCATCATGTGATAATATAGTTATAAATAAAGAGCCAAAAACAAGACCTATTATGACTACTGCGATTAAAGATATATACACGCTTTTATTATGTTTTACATCTTTTAAAATAATTTTAAATAGCTTGTTCACATTCATCACCTAAGAAATTATATTAAAACAATTTTATTTTATGAATGATTATGCTATAATTTGTATGAGGTGAAATTATGAAAAAAGCACAAAAAATATTTGTATGGGTTGCACTTTTACTTATGGTTGGCAGTGTAATTATATCAATTGTTTCTGTATTTAGATAGGAGGAATTATGAAGCGTAAAATTCAAAATGAATATATTTATTGGGGAATAACTGCTTTATCTGTTATTGCACTTGGAATATTATTTTATTTTACAATATTAAGATTTGACAATATTATTAAGATTATTGGAAAGATATTATATATTTTTAGACCATTATTATATGGAATTATAATTGCATTTATATTAACTCAATCATTTAATTTTTTTAATAGAAAATTTACAAAGTTATTATCAAAAAGATCTAAAGATACTATAAAGATAAAAAAAGAATCTAAAATAATTAGTATATCAATTTCTATATTAATTTTACTTTTAATATTATTTTGGATATTTTATTTATTAATACCAAAATTATTAATAAGTGTAGTTGGCATTGTTGAAATGCTACCTGATAGTATAGTTAAAGTAGAAAGTTGGCTTGAAAATATACTTAAGGGAAATCCTGCAATTGAAAATATTATTCTTACAATGATAAATGATTCGTCTAAGAGTATATTATCTTATTTATCTGAAGGTATTCTTCCTAAGATGGAAAATATTGTTACAACTGTTACTGTAGGATTAAATGGGATGTATGAATTTTTAAGAGATTTTACAATTGGAATTGTATTTTCTGTTTATTTATTAATTAATAAAAATAAGTATGTTAGTGAGATGAAAAAATTTATATATACGTTTTTAGGTATTAAAAAAGGTAATTCATTATTGCAAGGTGCAAGGTATAGTTATAAGATATTTAATGGTTTTATAAAAGGTAAACTTCTTACTTCTGTTGCACTTGGAATTGTATGTTATATAGCAATGATATTATTTAAAATGCCATATGCGGCTTTAATTAGTTTAATTGTTGCAATAACTAATATTATTCCGTTCTTTGGACCAATAATTGGATGGGTTCCTGGAGTTATATTACTATTATTAATTAACCCAATACAAGCTTTATATTTTACAATTATAATTATCGTATTACAACAAATTGAAGGTAATATATTATCGCCTAAAATAGTTGGAGATTCAATTGGATTATCAGGTTTCTGGGTATTATTCTCAATAATGATATTTGGTGGTATATTTGGTTTAGTTGGTATGATTATAGGTGTTCCTATATTTGCAATATTCTATCATTTTGCATCTTATCAATTAAAAAAATATTTAGCAAAAAAAAATTTACCAAGTGAAACTGCGGATTATGAAGATTTAAAATATATAGATGAAACAACAAAAAAGGTAGTTAAGATAAAGAGTTCTAGTGTTTAGAACTCTTTATTTTTAAATAAACTTTATTATACGCAAATGTATACATTAAATACCAGAACTTAGATATTATTAAATCATATGTGCCTATATATTCTTCTACTACTCCAGAAAAACCTCTTTTAAAATCATAAAGTCCATACATTGGATTTGATTTATCCTTATATTCATCTATTCCATAAAAATTATATTTATCATATCCCTTTTCACATGCATATTTAATCATATCATAATTTAACGTATATGCAGGCATAAACTCCCTATATTCATCATAAACGCCACCGAATAAGGATAAAACTTCCCTTCCATGAAACATAAACATAAGGCATCCTAAATTAATTATATTAGTGTTTTCCTTTTTCATTATATCTTCACATTTTTTAATAGTTTTTTCTAAACTTTTAGCAAGTACTTCTGCTTCTTTTAATTTATTATTAATTTTTTTAGTATTAGCGTTTTCTTTGTTTAAAGATTCTTTTAATTTTTTAATTTCATCGGTAGTTTTATTAAGCCTTATTTTTTCATTATTACTATATTCTTTAATATCAATATACGAAAGTAATATTTTCATATTGTCAAATATATCATACATATTCTCATAATATGAAAGTGATCTATCAATAAAACCTCTTCTATCTGCTGTATTTTGCATTATACTTTTAAATATAGAAAGTTCATCACGAGATAACTCTCTTGTTTTAATACCTATAGATTCATTTTTTCTAACTCTTTGCTTTGTAGTATTTTCCATTTTATTATATATTTCATCAATTGTTTTATTCTTTAAATCAAGAGTAAATACAATATTAGGCTGTAAGTGAGTATTTACATTTTTATAACCTAAACTTTTTAAACTATCTATGATATTCTTATTAGAAATACCACCTTTAATGGCATCTCCATTTATATCTTTTTCAAATTCTATTATAGTAGGATCTATTTTAATAAATATAGCGTGATGCATTTTAGCAAATTTTTTTACGTTTTTAGTAAAAAATTCAAGTAATTTTTTGTTGTTATAATCAAGTAAAAACCCTCTTGGAGAATAAAAGAGCGTTAAACTTAAAAATACTTTTTTCTCTAAAAGTAAACATGCTGCAATTACTTTATCATCTTCTTTTACACCCACTAAATAATATTTCCAACCATTTTTTTCTTTTAATTTGCCCCATTTTATAGTTTGATAAAAACTACCTAATGGATGCGTATTTTCAAATTCTGTAAATTCATTTTCATTCAAAGTTACAAATTTCATATAATCACCTATTTAATTATACATTATTTTTTAATATAATGCAAAAAGTAGGTTTCCCTACTTTTCCATTTCTTCTAACATATTAGTAATAAATATCCCATATCCTTTTGTTGGATTATCTACAACAACGTGTGTAACTGCACCTATTATTTTATCATCTTGAATAATTGGTGAACCACTCATTCCTTGTACTACACCACCTGTTTTTTCTATTAATTCATCATCAACTATATTAAATAAAATATTTTTAATCAATGAATCATTTCTGTTTAATTTAGTTATTTCTATATTGTATTCTTTAACCTCTTCACCTTTTAAAACCGTAAGTATTTTAGCATTGCCTGTTTTTATTTCGCTAATTTTAGCAACTTTATAAAGTTTACCATCCATTTTATCTTTATATTCACCAAAAATACCACTAGAAGTATTTTTGTTAAGAGTACCATATGTTACATTTGAATAAAATTTAGCATTTTTACTTCCAGGATTTCCACTTGTACTTTTAGTAATACCAGTTACTTCAGATTTAAATATCTTACCATTTTTAACTTCTACTTTCAAAGATGTATTTTTATCTATTATTTCATGCCCTAAAGCACCATACATCCTCGCCCCAGGATCTATATAAGTAAGTGTTCCAATACCGCTGATTGTATCCTTAACATAAAGCCCAGTCTTATAGACATTATCTTCACCTAAAATAAGTTTAAGATTAGTATTATATTCTTTATTTGATCTTAAATAAGTAACTTTTATATTACCTTTATTAGAATAATTAGATATTTTAGATATCATTTCAGAAATACTATTAACTTTTTCATCTTCAATTTTTATAATCTTATCTCCAAGGTTAATTCCTGCATCATGTCCTGGTGATATACCATTAACTTCATATAATCCAACTACTATAATTCCTTTTGTTTTAATTGTAATTCCAACGCTTTTACCTGATGCGATTACATAATCAGAATAAGCAAATACATTTATGGGAATAATATTTAATATTAAAAGAAAAGTAATAAGCATTTTTTTAATTTTATTAAAAAACACTAATAACATCTCCTATCTATCATGGACTACATTATTAGTATTTACTTATTTTTAGATTTTAACGTGTTAAATTTTAACAATTAAATTATGATTCAAATTTAACAGTTATATACATTTTTTCATCATATTCTTCTTGAATACTTCTTATTATATTATTTGCAAGTTCATAGCTGTGTTTACTACTTACTATAGTTACTTTTATCTGATTATTACTTATTTTAATAAATGAATCTATATTAAATTCTTTTTTAATCTTGTTTTCTAAAGTTTCTTCTTTTCCTTTTACCTCTTCAATTAATTTTAATTTTTCATATGCATTATTTTTCTCTTCTATACTAGAATCAACATTAGTAAGAATTAATCTTAAATCTTCCATCTCTTTTAATCTTTCTTCATCACTTGTTATTCTTATAGTATCAAGTATATTACTTTCTTTTACTTCAACTACCGCACCAGAATTATTATCTTTATTTACTGTAGTTGTTTTATCTTTTAGTAATTCATTTGGCATTGCAACATAATACACGCTTAAAACTAAAATTAAACTGAATAAAGTTAAAAACCATAATTTTTGTTTATTTATCATTTTGTCCTCCATTTTCTAATATATCATACTAAAAAATGAAGTTTTTATTACAAAAAAAGAAAGTAATTACTTTCTTGATACATATTTACCATCTTTAGTTGAAACTATTACTATATCGCCTTCATCAATAAACATAGGTACTCTTATTGTTAATCCTGTACTCAATTTAGCTTCTTTAGTAGCAGTTGTAGCAGTATTTCCTTTAACTCCAGGTTCTGTTTTAACAACCTCAAGTTCAACTTTTTCAGGAATATTAACACCTAACATTTCATTGTTAAAATACATTATATCAACCATTGCGTTTTCAGTTAAATACTTACTCTCTTCTTCTATTTGTGATACTGGTAATTCTACTTGAGAATAATCATTCATATTCATAAATACATATGATCCACCATTATCATATAAGTATTGCATTGTTTTTTTCTCAATCATTGCTTTTTCTACTTTAATACTTGAATTAAATGTTTGTTCATATATCGCACCAGTTCTTAAATTCTTTAATTTAGCTTTAACAAATGCTGCTCCTTTTCCTGGTTTTACGTGTTGAAAATCTAATACTTGATATATATTTCCATCAACTAAAATTGTCATTCCATTTTTAATATCATTTATATTAACCATAATTCCTCCAGTATAAGAAAATAACTTTTAAAATTATTTCTTTTCTTTATGTTTTGTAGATTTATTACATCTTGAACAGTATTTATTAAGTTCCATTCTTTCAGTATCATTCTTTTTGTTTTTGATAGTTCTGTAGTTTTCTTCATTACATTCAGTACATACTAAAGTTATTCTTTCTCTGTTCCCTTTACTTGCCATAAACAATCACTCCTTTTCATAACTACTACATTATAGCAAATTATTTGTAAATTTCAAAGTATTTTTTAGTAATTTGTTCAGTAATTCGTCGATTTATGCTTGATAAATAGCCACTTTTGTATACATGACTTATATCTGGAGTAACAGTTATTATACTTATTTTAGCATTTTCATATGGAGCATACCCTACAAATGTAGATGTAATTGTTTCTTTATCTATTACTCCATCATTATCACTATCATAAAAACTTTGTGATGTACCAGTTTTTCCAGCAGGATCATACTTTGGATCAATATACCAAAAACCTAAACCACTACTACTCATTACCGCATGAAATCCTTCTTGAATTCTTTTTATATATTTACTATCTAAATCAACGTGTCCAAGTATTTTTTTAGTACTCTCATATATTATTTTATCACTAATATCACCATTTGTTGACTCATGTACTTCTTTTAATAAATTTAATTTTAATCTTTCTCCATTATTTGCAATTGTATTTATATACTGAGTAAGTTGTAATGGAGTATATGTATCATATTGTCCAATTGAAAAATCTAATATCAAGCCTGGTGTATCATTATTGCCTACTATACCAATGCTTTCATCTTTTAAATCAATACCTGTTTTAACACCAAGACCATAACTATTAAACATACTTCTATATTTAGAAAAAGGATCTTTACTTAAATCAAATGAACCATTATAAATATAATCAAACCCTGAAACTTTCATAGCAATTTTAAACTGATATGAATTAGAAGATAATCTTAATGCATCAATATCATTTAAATTACCAAGTCCACTTCTTAACCATGAGCATTTAGTTTTAGTAGCATATAATTTAATACATTCATCTTTCATAGTAGTGCCTATATCAATTACACCTTCTTTATATCCAACTGACATAGATGCACCTTTAATAACTGAACCTACTGTAACAGAAGATATAGGTAAAAATGATGTATAATCATATACTTTATATTCGCCACCAACTTCATTTATACTTTTTGCAGAAAGTGCGAGTATATCACCAGTAGATGGATCGCTTATAACTACAAATGCCTTTTTAAAATATTCAGTATTTGGTTCATTTTTTGTTTTTATCATTTCTTTTTCCATAATTTCTTCAAGTGCAAGTTGCAAATCAATATCTATTGTAAGTACAATATCATTTCCTCTTTTTTCACTTACTATATTTTTAAGTCCTTCACTAGTACTTTTATATATTGCATCTGTTCCTCTTAAATATTCATCATAAACATATTCTAGCCCACTTATACCTACTCTATCAGTTAATTTATAACCCTTGTTTAAATAATGTTCTTTTAAATCACTAGTAACACCACTTTTTGTAAGTTCACCAAAAATACCTCTTAAAGAATCATTATATATATAGTTTCTATCCCAGCTTAATCTTGTTACAACGCCTTTTAATTCATCTAACTTACTATTAATAATCGCATATTCAATATCACTTGTATATTTTTTAATCATTTTTTCTTGATATGAATATCCATTATTCATAAGATAATAAACATAGGCTTGCTTTTTATCAATAGTTTTAAGCTCATCAGAAGTTATTCTATTCCTTTTATATAATTCAATATCACTACTTGTAATCTTTCTTATTTTAAGCTTTTCCCACTCATCGCTAGTTATTTTATTATTTGATACTCTTCTATTTATAATAAGCCATAAATCTTTAATCATACTTTCAGTAACAAGATCATAATTTAAATCCAAAATTTCACTTAATCTTTTTGCAATAGATACCTCATCATCTAAAGATACTCCACTAATGCGTTTATAATATATACTTTTTACTCCGATATTATCTACTAATAACTTATGATTTCTATCATAAATTCTACCTCTTTGAGCACTTTCAATAGTAATCCCTGAATGTATTAAGTTATTTAGTCTTTTTGTATATAATTCATGTTTTAATATAGTTATATTAAATAATTTTATCGTCACTACTAAAAACAATAATACAATTATTATTTTAAATACATTATATCTTTTTTTAATTAATAAATTTAATTTATTTTTATTATTCAATATAACCACCCATTATTATTTTTGTTATTAAGAAGTAAGTTTATACATAAATTTAACTAGAGGTGTTAAAATGTATGAAAATATAATTAAAAATTATGTAGATAAATTAACAAAAGAAGATATAATTAATTACACAAAAAAAGAAGATATTTTTCTTAATGATAACGAAATAAATGTTATATATGATGAGATTAAAAATAAATGGAAACAATTATATAATGGAAATACGCGTGTTATAACTGATTTAGAAAATAAAATTAATAATAAAGCATATAACAAACTAATAGATTTATACAATACTTATAAAAAATTTTTAAATTAAAAAAGCATTTCTGCTTTTATTTTTTATAGTAATTAATAATATCATTTATTAAATTATCATTAAATTTTTTATTTTTAATCATTTCAATTTCAAACTTGTATGGAGGATAAGAATTGCTATCACATTTTATCCATGGCGTTTCAAGTATTTTAGGAATATCACTAACTCTTTTATTATAAATAACATCTATTAAATTATTAAATCCAATCGTACCTATACCAAAGTTTTCATGTCTATCTTTTTTAACTCCACATTCGTTTTTAGAATCATTAATATGAATACATNNNNGAATCATTAATATGAATACATCCTAATTTTGATAAACCAATAATACTATCAAACTCATCTAATATTTCATCAAATTTACTTATATCAAATCCTTGATCATTCATATGACAAGTATCAAAACATACCATTATTTTATCACTATATATTGTATTATCTATAATATATTTCATATGTTTAAAACTATACCCGCATTCAGAGCCTTTTCCAGACATCATTTCAAGGCAAATAATAATATCAGTATCTTTATCCAAAGAAGCATTAAGTGCCTCTACAATCGTCTTTAAACCAGTTTCCTCACCATTATTTACATGACTTCCTGGATGTAATACTAATTTCTTAATTCCAAGAAAAATGCATCTATCAATCTCTTGTCTTAAAAAAGATACATTAAAATCAAAATTATTAGGATTTGCTAAATTAACAATATATGGAGCATGCACAATAACATTATTAATATCAATTCCATTTTTATCCATTAAAGCATGTGCACTAATAGTTAAATCAGATGAAAGAGGAACTCTTATAGTATTTTGAGGAGCACCAGTATAAAACATAAAAGCATTACTTCCATAACTTAAAGCTTCTTTAATACTTCCAAGTAGTTGCTCATTCTTGTTAAAAGAAACATGAGAACCAATTATTAAATTCATAAATATCACCATCTCAATTATATAATAAAAAATAAAAAAAGTTAACGATAAACGCTAACTTCTAAAATTAAATATCACAATTGTAACATTAATTTTTGCTATTAACCACAATTTCCGCCAGTAGCAGTAGCTGCATCTTTAGTAGCTCCTGTTACTTTACAACCAGCAAATTTTCCGCCAGCTTTACCTTCTAATGTTACTGTAGCAACACCAGCATCTGATATAGAAACTACACATTTTTCTGCAGTAGTATCATAATCTGTAGCAGATAATGAAGCTAAATCAGTACAAACAGCAGTTGTAGGTAATGTTTCACCTAAAGTTTGCTTAGTTAACCAATAAGTTTCAGCATTTGAAGCAATTAATTTAGCACTTGATTCAAATGAACCCTTTCTAGCATCCTTAATTGTATTCATAATTTGTGGTACAGCGATTACTAGGATAATTGCAAGTATTACGATTACTGCTAGTAATTCAACTAATGTAAATCCATTTTTCTTCTTCATAATGTTTTCCTTTCTATTAATTATAATTAAATAAAGTGTAAACTTTTAGCAATAACTATGCTCCACAGTTTCCGCCAGTAGCACTAGCAGCATCCTTAGTAGCATCTGTTACTGTACATCCATCAAACTTACCGCCTTCAGCACCAGCAAGTGATACTTTTGCATTACCGCTTCCATCAATAGTTACTGTACATGTTCCATAATCTGTAGCAGATAATGAAGCTAAATCAGTACATTTAGCAGTTGTAGGTAATGTTTCACCTAAAGTTTGCTTAGTTAACCAATAAGTTTCAGCATTTGAAGCAATTAATTTAGCACTTGATTCAAATGAACCCTTTCTAGCATCCTTAATTGTATTCATAATTTGTGGTACAGCGATTACTAGGATAATTGCAAGTATTACGATTACTGCTAGTAATTCAACTAATGTAAATCCATTTTTCTTCTTCACTATTCTCCACTCCTTTCTATTTTAAGTTTACAATATAATCTTAGCACATCACTTTTTTAGTGTCAATATTTATCGAAAATTATTACTTGAATATTACGTAACTTTACGATTAACTTTTTAACTCTTTAATAAAGTTTTCCTTATCATTACTATTAATTAATGCAGAACCAACAACAAGCATATCTGCTCCATTTTTTACACAATTTACCCCTGTATTATTATTAATTCCACCATCCACAGAAATTATTACATTTAAATTATTTTTTTTAATATAATCTTTTAATTTTTTAATTTTATTTAATGAATTATCAATAAATTTCTGCCCACCTCTTCCTGGTTCGACACTCATTATTAATACCATATCAATATATGGAAGTAATTCATATATTAATTCAATATCAGTACTAGGTTTTACACTTATACCACATTTTATACCATAATTTTTTATTTTTTTAATTATTTTTAAATCTTTTAATACTTCATAATGAAAAGTTATATATTCTGTATTTAACATTGCATAATGGTATATATAATCTTCTACATCACGAACCATTAAATGTACATCAAATGGTTTTTCTGATACTTCTATAATTTTTTTTATTTGATCATATGTAAATGACGTGTTAGGTACAAATTTACCATCCATTATATCTAGATGTATATAATCTATATCTAACGTATTTAATTCTTTAATTGTATCATCTAAATCATTTACTGATAATATAGATGCTGATACTTTTGTCATATTATCCCTACTTTCATATTAATTTTAACATTTATTAAAAAAAAAATCAGTAATTTTTCTGATTTTTTACTTCTTCTATAAATTTTTTATAATTATCATATCTGCTTTTTAAAATAATTCCTTTATCTACTAATGCTTTTATATAGCAACCATCATCTTTTATATGCATACAATCACTATATTTACACATTCCAATATATTTTCTAAATTCAACAAAATTATTTTTAATATCACAATTATTCATCCCAATAAATGACATAGAACTAAAACCAGGAGTATCTGCAACTAAACCATCAAATAAATTAATTAATTCAACATGTCTAGTTGTATGTTTACCACGCCCTAATGCATCTGATATTTCATTTGTTTTAAGAGTTAAACTGTGGTCTAAATTATTAAGTAAAGTTGATTTACCTACACCACTTTGTCCAGTTATTACAGTTATTTTATTTTTAAAAATCTTTTTAAGTGAATCATAATCAGTATTTAATATAACTAAATAACCTATACTTTTATAATAATCTATATATTTATTGATCATTGTTTTATCTATTTCTAAATCCATTTTAGATAAACATATTATAGGCTTTATATTATTAAATTCAATTATAGTAATTAATTTATCTAATAATATAGTACTAAAATCAGGCCTTTTTACACTCATAACTATTAAAGCTTGATCAACATTACTTATTGGTGGCCTTATTAATATATTTTTTCTATCAAGTATTTTTTCTATAACTCTCTTATCTTTATCAAAAATAACTTTATCTCCTACAGTAGGAGTAAGGCCAAGTTTTCTAAATATACCTTTAGCCTTACAATCAAATACACCTTCAACACATTTTACAGTATATAAATCACTTATATTTTTAACAATTAATCCTTCCATAAATCCCCTTATGAATTTTCATTTGTATTATTTCCTCTATTATCCTCACCAGTATTATTTTCAGGTTCACTAGGTACATCTTCTTTAGGTTTAACAGCAATCTTAATAGTTAAATCTGCACCTCTTACAATAAGTGTTTTTTCTTTTCTACTTTGACTTATTATAATACCTTCTTCTACACTATCAGTTTCTATTTCATCTACATATAATGTTAAATCATACTTATCTGCAAATTCTTGTACTTCTTGAAGAGTATATGTAGTTAAATCAGGATATACAACTACATTTGGATAATATAATATTATTTGATCACCCTTATTTAATGTGCCTTCTTTAACACTTTGACCTATAATTGTATCTTCTTTATCTTCATATAAAGATGGATCATCTACATCTTTTGACTCAATACTAACTTTAAGTTCTTTAAGTTCAAGTTTTGCTTTTACTTCATATATATTCATACCAGCGTAATCTTCTATTTTAATCTTCTCAGTTCCAAGAGATTTATACATAGTTATAGTAGTACCTTTTTTAACACTTCTTCCTTTTTCAGGACTAGTTTTAACTATTTTACCTTCTTCTATAGTATCTGAATAAATATCTTTTACATCAACATCAACATTAAAACCTAAATCTTTTAACATTTTCTCTGCATCTACTACTGTTTTATTCGCTACATCAGGTATTTTTACATCTGGTGTTTTTAATATATTTGGTAATACCATAAAGATAAATACTGCAATTACTACTAAAATAGAAGTAATTATTCCTATAATCCACGCTAGTTTATTTTCACCTTTATTATCTTTATCTTTTTTATTAACCTTTTTAATATCTACCTCTTCCTTCCTATTATCTACTTCATTAACATCCTTTATTGCTTCAATCTCACCATCTTCAAATTCAGGATACTCATATTTTACTTTCTTCTCATCTTTTTTATCTTCATTTAAACAAGTACATAAATCGTTATACATTTCTCTTACAGAATTATATCTATTTTTAGGATTTTTAGCACACGATTTTAATATAATGTTTTCAACACTCTGTGGTATTGTAGGATCAAACTCTCTTACTGATGGAATTGGTTCTTTGATTTGTTTTAATGCTATTTCAACAGCATTTTCACCCTTAAATGGTAGTTTACCTGTAATAAGTTCATACATCATTATACCAAGTGAATATATATCACTCTTTACAGTCGCGCCTTTACCAGCAGCTTGTTCTGGAGGTAAATAATGAACCGAACCCATAACTGAATTAGTTTGTGTAAGTTGAGTACTATTTAGTGCAACTGCTATACCAAAATCAGTTATTTTAACAAGACCATTATCAAGCATTAATATATTTTGTGGTTTGATATCTCTATGAATTATAAATGAATCATGTGCAACTGCTATACCATCTGTTAATTGTTTCATAATATCGATTACTTCAAATAATGTAAGTTTTGTTCTTCTTTTAATTATTTGTTTTAAATTCTTACCATCAACATATTCCATTACTATATAAAAATTTCCATCATCTTCTCCTACATCATATATTTCTACTATATTAGGATGATTTAAGGAAGAGGCTGATAGTGCTTCTCTTTGAAATCTTCTTACAAACTTTTCATCATTTGCCAAATCTCCTCTTAAAACTTTAACAGCAACTTTTCTATTTAGTATAGTATCCTCTGCTAGATAAACATTTGCCATACCACCTTCGCCAATAATTCTTATAATTTCATAACGATCATTAATTTTTTCCCCTTTAACTATCATTATACTTCACCACTTTCTTTCTCTAAATATGCGATTGAAATGTTGTCAACGCCACCCCTATTATTACTTTTTCTTATAAGTCTAGTAACTTTTTCCTCTATAGTAAGATTAAGATTTAATACATTTTCTATTTGTTCATTATTAAGCATACTTGTAAGTCCATCACTACATAAAAGTATACTTCTTACATCTTTTTCTACATCAAATATATCAATTTCAGCAGGATTAACCGCACCAAGTGCTTTCATTAATACATTTTTCTTAGGATGAAACTTAGCAGCCTCCTCAGTTAATTCTCCAGTAGATATTAATAAATTAACAAGTGTATGATCTTTAGTTACTTTAAATAATTTATCATCCTTAACAACAAAACCACTACTATCCCCTATATTAGCAAATAGTAAATATTCTTTAGTAAGTATAGAGGCAACCAAAGTAGTACCCATACCCTTACTTTCAACATGTTCTTTTGTATATGCAAAAATAGCATCATTAATATTTGTAGCAGATTCTCTTAACCAATTTATTGCATCCTGTTTAGTTCCAAAACTGTCTTTAAAATTATCTTCAATATATTTTATTGCAATACTAGAAGCAACTTCACCAGCTTTATGGCCACCCATACCATCTGCTACTGCAAGTAAATACTCATCATTACTATTTTTCAATATTATCAAATTATCTTCATTATGCTCACGTACTTTACCGGCATCTGTTAAATAAAATGTTTTCATAAATATACACCTATCCATGACTTCTTAACTGACCACATGCAGCAGAAAGAAGACCACCAAATTCCTTTCTTATAGTTACATTTATATTACTCTTCTTAAGTATATCATAAAATTCCATAATTTTCACATTTTCACTTCTTTTAAATGAAATATTTTCAGTTTCATTATACGGGATTAAATTAACATACACATTCATTCCTTTGATTAACTTAGCAAGTTCAAGAGCACACTCAGGTGTATCATTTACATCTTTTAGCATTATATATTCAAAAGTAACTCTTCTATTAGTAACACTTATATACTCTTTAATAGCAGGTATAAGCATATCTAGATTATAAACTTTATTTATTGGTATTATTTTATCTCTAAGAGCATTATTTGGTGCATGTAAACTAATTGCCAAATTAACCTGAGTATTTTCCTTAGTAAACTCTTTAATCTTTGGAACAATACCACAAGTAGATATAGTAATATGTCTTGCACCAATATCTATTCCCTTACTATCATTTACTATTTTAATAAATTTCATTACGTTATCATAATTATCAAAAGGTTCACCAATACCCATTAATACTATATGGCTTATTCTTTTATTTATATCATCCTCAATCTTAAGAATTTGTAAAACCATCTCACATACCATTAAATTACGTCTTTTCTTTAGTCTTCCACTCTCACAAAAAGCACATGTCATATTACAACCAACCTGTGTAGATATACATAGACTAATTCCATAATCATGAAACATCAAAACAGCTTCAATCTTCTCCCCATCAAAAAGAGAAAATAAGTACTTTATAACATTTTCACCAGTTTCTTTTTTAAGTATTGTAATACTATTAATACACATATCATTTTTAAGATGAGATATAACATTCTTATTCAAATTAATCATTTCATCAAAATTATTACATCTTTTTTTATACAACCAATCAAATAACTGATCAGCTTTAAACTTCTTTTCACCAATAGATAAAAAATAATCTACTAGTTCATCTCTTGTATAAGAATATACATTATTCATACTACCACCTTATATAATTATATAATAAGTAGATAAAAACTACAATTATTTTAAAATAAAAAATGGATTATTACTAACCCATTTAGTTATTATGATTTAACTACAAATGTTAATCCAGAAGGCTTATTACTACTTGCATTAAATCTATCTGCATCTTCCTCAGTACGAGCATATCCAGTTGTTGCTTTACTATTCCAAAACATACCACCCATACTTGTTACTTTTGATGTATCAAAACTAGATAAGTCTAAGCTTGTTGCTTTACTAGCATAAAACATACTGCTCATATTTGTTACTTTTGAGGTATTAAACTTTTCTAAACCTTTTATAGTTGTTGCAACACTACCCCAAAACATAGCATTCATATCTGTTACATTACTTGTATCAAAACTGCTTAAATCCAAACTTGTAGCTGCACTTCCATTAAACATACTATCCATACTTGTTACACTAGATGTATCAAAATTACTTAAATCTAAACTTGTTGCTGCACTTTCTCTAAACATAGAACTCATATCTGTTACATTGCTTGTATCAAAACTACTTAAATTTAGATTTGTAGCTTTACTTCTTTGAAACATGCTAACCATATTCGTTACTTTTGAGGTATTAAATTTGTTTAATCCCTTTATTTCGATTGCTTTGTTTTGATTAAACATATAACTCATATCTGTTACTTTACTTGTATCAAAACTTGATAAATCTAATGCTGTTGCGACACAACCTTGAAACATAGCTCCCATATTTGTTACATTCGAGGTATTAAAGTTACTTAAAACCAAACTTGTCACTTTAGTACTAGAAAACATAAAACTCATATTTGTTACATTACTTGTATTAAATTTATCTAAACCTTTTATTTCGGTTGCGGCACTTTGATAAAACATATAACTCATATCTGTTACATTACTTGTATCAAAACTACTTAAATCTAATGTTGTTGCTTTACTACCCCGAAACATATTACTCATATTTGTTACATTACTTGTATTAAATTTATTTAAGCCTTTTATTTCGGTTGCGGCACTATTATAAAACATAAATCTCATATATTTTACATTACTTGTATCAAAACTTGATACATCTATACTTGTTGCTTTACTATTATA
>HF990773.1 GCA_000436255.1 Clostridium sp. CAG:1193
AAATAATAAGAATAGCTGTAAGAAGAGTATTGTTATTATTTATTCCAATTACAGAACTTAGTCTTAATATATTAAATATGGTTATATTTATAATATATACATATTTACTAGTTAAGTATTGTAAAAAGAATAAAATAGATTTAAGAGTATTTAAAGTAAATAATAAAAATGCATATTTACTTCTTATATCAATCTTTATAATATTATTTATTATTAACTTATTATTAAATAAATTTAGTATTAATAATATGTTTAAAATATTATATGGAACAATAACTTTACCAATATTTGAAGAATTATTATTTAGAGGATATATTTGGTCAAGATTATTAAAAATGTTTAAAAATGAAATGTATGTATATATTATAACTACATTGTTATTTAGTATTTATAGTGTATTTTATATTGATTCAGCAATTTTACTTAAAGTATTTAGTTTTGGACTTATTATATTTAAACTAGTTATAGGCCTTTTATTTGGACTGATTACAGGCTTTGTAAGATATAAAACTAAAAATACTTTTTCTAGTATGATAGTAAGTAGTATTATGAATATGGTATCTAAATAAAATATATAATTTGCATTTTTATGTATTTTTTGTTATAATTTTTACGCATTGTCTTTTGAAATTTAAGAAAGGAGTTTTAAAGGTGAGTAAAATAAAAATTTTTAGTTTGGGTGGACTTAATGAAAACTCAAAAAATATGTACGTGGTTGAAATAGATGAAAGCATATTTGTATTTGATGCAGGATCAAAATATGCTGATGAAAAGTTTTTAGGGGTTGATTATATAATTCCTGATTATTCTTATATAAAAAATAATATTAAAAGAGTAAAAGGTATATTTATAACACATGCTCATAGTGAACAAATAGGAGCACTTAGAGATATTGTTAGTGAACTACCTAATATTAAAATATTTGCAACTAAATTTACAGCAGAATCAATAAAAAGATTATTACAAGAACATAATGTTGTTGCAAATAATTTAATAGAAATTTCTGCACACAAGAAAATTAATTTTGGAGAAGTATCAGTTTTTCCAATTAATTTAACACATTCTCTTCCAGATAATGTAGGATATGTAATAAATACAAAAGATGGAGCAATTGTATACACTGGTAACTTTGTATTTGATCCAACTATGAGAGGATCTTTTAAAACAGATATTGGTAAACTAGCATATGTTGGAAAACAAGGAGTACTTTGTTTAATGAGTGAATCATTGTATGCTGAGAAAAAAGGATATACAAGCCCAAATCATCGTATTGCTAGTTTAATTAGAGAAACATTAACAAGAAAAGAAGATAGAATAATATTTAATATATATTCAAACAATATTTGTAGAATTCAAGAATTATTTGATGAAATAAGTAAGACTCATAGAAAAATAGTAATAATGGGTAAAAACTTACAAGGAACTATTAAATATTTACTTGATAATAATTATTTACATATTAATAGAGATAAAATAGGAGATTTATCTAATATCGAAGATAAAGATGTATTAATATTAACTTCATCAGACAATGAAAGACCTTTTGTTAATTTAGATAAAATATTAAATGGGTATGATAAATATATAGGAATTAAACCTACAGATACAGTATTTTTCCTAGATTCAATAACAGACGCTACTGAAAAAGCTGCTGTAAGAATATGTGATAGTATAGCAAGATGTGGAGCAGAAGTAGTTACTTTATCAAAAAATAATATTACATATCATGCTTCTAGTGAAGATTTGATGCTTATGCTTGATTTAATTAATCCAAAATATTATTTCCCTGTAATGGGTGAATATCGTTTCCAAGTTGCAAATGCAAATATAGCAAGTTTAATAGGAATACCTAAAGAAAATATATTACTAAAGCAAAATGGAGATGTAGTAGAGTTTGATAATGGAGTATTAAAAGAAAGTAATGAACATATAGAAGTAAATGATATTATGATAGATGGTACAGCTAGTGAGGATATTGGAGAACTAGTACTTAAAGATAGAGAAATGTTAAGTGATAATGGTATTGTTATAGTATGTGCAACACTTGATAAAAAGTCTAAAGAAATTTTAGCTGGACCAGCTATATTAACACGTGGGTTTGTATATGTTAAAGATAGTGGAGATATGATAAAAGAAATAGAAAGAATTTCTAAAGAAAAAATCATTGAAAATACTAATAATAATTATGTAGAATTTAATAAAATAAAAAATTCAATAAGAGATGAAGTAGGAAAATACTTATATTATGAAACAGAATGTAAACCAATGATTATAACAGTTATACAAGAGGTTTAAATAGATGTTAAATGCATCTATTTTTTATTTATATTTTATGATATACTTAACTAGGTGGTAGTATTGAAGAAGGTAAAAATAAATAAAATTAGAGTAATAATGGCAGTAGTAATATTATTACTTATTGTTATAAATATAATAGTAGGAATTTTTTATTTTAACTTAAAAAGCGTTGATAATAAGAAAAATAATAAAGTAGTAGAAGTAAATATAGAAAGTGGAATGAGTGTGGATTCCATATTAAAACTACTTAAAGAAAATAATGTTATAAGAAGTGAATTATTTTCAAAAATATATATAAAACTAAGTAGATATAATATGCAGGCTGGAATATATGAACTTAATACTAGTGATAGTAGTATTAAGATAATAAAAAATATATCAAACGGGAAAGTTACAAATAAATATAACTTAAGAATAACTTTTAAAGAAGGATTAAATGCAAGAAAAATAGCAAAAGAAATTGAAAATAATACAAATAATAAATATGAAGATATTATTAAGATATTTGAAAGTAGAGAATTTGCAAAAGAAATGATAGATGCATACTGGTTTTTAGATGATAGTATATTAAATGAAAATATATATTATCCACTAGAAGGGTATTTATTTCCAGATACATATGAATTTACAGATAAAGATGTAAGTGTTAAAACAATAATTAAAACAATGCTAAACGAATTTGGAAATAAAATTAGTCCATATAAAAAAGAAATAGAAAAAAGCGAATTTTCAATAAATGAATTAGTTATTTTAGCAAGTATTGCAGAAGTTGAGTCACTTCCAGGAAGTGATAGAAAAGGTGTAGTAGGAGTATCAGTAAATAGAATCAAAAAAAATATATCACTGGGTAGTGATATGACCGCATACTATGCATATAAAATAGATGATTTTAAAAAAGGTGGATTAACTATTGAACAATTTAATAATTGTTCTAATCCATATAATACAAGATGTGTAAATAAATTAGGACTTCCAGTAGGTGCTATAAGTAATCCGGGATTAGATTCATTAATAGGAGCAATTGAATACACACACACAGACTATTTATTTTATGTAGCAGATTGCAATGGAAAAACTTACTTTGCAAAAACAAGTAATGAAATAAATGCGATAATAAATGATTTAAGAAATAAAAAAATGTGGTGCGAAGTAAGTGTATAAAATATAAGGTATGTCTAGGTTATAAACTTAGGCATTTTTATATCTAAAAATTTTAATTTGATTATATGTTAACAAATGTTTGGAGTCAAATAAAGACTCTTTTTATTATAATGATTTTTGTAAACGAATTGGTGTTTTGACAAATCTCTCGTGAACATATTGGGAACACTGATATAGAACAAGACAGGTAAAATAGGGTATTTTGCGATAAATTTGGCAAATGATAAAACAAAAGCAATGCAAAATATGCTAGAAATTAATACACAACAAATCCCCCTGCACCCGGCGGGAAAATGATTAAAATTAGCGGAAACCCTTATAAATAAAGGGCTTCCGTATTTTTATTTATTATAAAATACCTAGTTACATGAACTTTTACATTAACCACTCGTTAATGTAGAGCATTTTTTACTCTAAATTATCCATAGTTTTTACTATCTCATCCATCTTATTTTTAAATAGGTGAGAGTAGGTATTTAATGTTTCATCAATCTTAGCATGACCAAGATATTTTGCAACAATCATGATACTAGCACCATTGTTAATTAAAACTGAAGCACATGAGTGTCTAAAGTCATGAATTCTTATTTGCTTAACACCAGCTAGTTTAGTGTAATCATTTTTATGATGTCTTAATATGTTTGCTGATAAGGGCTCTTTATCTCCAAATACATACCATTTTTCACTAAAACCATATTGTTTCTTATCTTGAAGATATACTTCATGAAGATCCTTCATAACCCTTTTTGGAACAGGTAGAGTTCTAACACTAGTTCTTGTTTTTGGTGTAGTAACTATATAGTCACCAGATTCACCTTCTTGAACAACATTTTTAACTACTGATAGTTCTTTATTAAAGAAATCTATATTATCCCATGTAAGGCCTCTAAGTTCACCTCTACGAAGTCCACAAAAGAATAAAACTTCAAATAGTGCTTTCCACTTAATATCATCAATTACTGATATGAATTGTTTGAACTCTTCCCAAGTATAGAATTGCATTTCTTTTGGTGGTTTATTTGGATTATTGAATTTTTCCATTTTGTTATAGATAGAGGTGAAGTTAAAATCATGCCACTTAGTTCCATAGTTAAGAATAGTTTTTAATAATTTATAATATCCGTTCTTTGTTTTATCAGCATTATCTAGATTACCAATTCTTTTTCTCCATGCTATATAATGTTCAAGTCTTATATCTTTAATCTTTAATTCATAAAACTCACTTAATTGTAATATGTTTCTTCTATATGATCTTAGAGTAGTAGCTTTAACTTTATCTTTCTTATATTCATAAAACTCTTCATATAGTTGTTTAAATGTCATACTTGTAACATTTATTTCTCTAGATTGATATCCAACTAAGAAATCTCTTTCAGCTTTTAAAGATTCAGTTCTTGTCATATAACTTTTAGACATATATGCCTTTGTTCTTCCATCAACTTTTATTTTGTCATAAAAATACCAACGTCTACCATCTTTGGTAGCTCTTTCTTTTGGTAACTGTAGTACAGCCATTATTTATACCTCCTTATATTGCTATACCGAGTTACCTCTTATACAACTCCAATATAGCACAAAAACAAAAAAAAGTCAGGTTATATGCCCAACTTAATAATTTTTTCTAATCTATCAATATCTATTTTTAAAATATCAACAACAGCTTGCATAGGTAAATCATTACCTGGAATAAAATATCCCTCGTTTATTAATTTATCTTTAATTTGTTTTTTTACATCTAATGCTTTATTTCTTCCACATCCTAATAACTTCATTAGATCAGTTAGGTTACACCATTGTTTAGTTATTATTTTTAATGTATCTTCTGCATTCATATTATTCACCCCCCTGTGATTTCATCAATTAATTTTTGCATATATGCTTGTTCTTCTGGTGAAGCTTCTTCACTTTCAATTTTTTGTCCATTCCAATATCCATCACCATAAAGTGGTGGTTCTTTATTAACTTCTAAATCATTTATTTTTAAAATATGGATATAGTTTTGTCTATGACCATTTTTATCTATGTAACCTTTAGGTATTCCTTCTACATAAACATCTTTATCAACTCTTAATTCAATCTTGTATGTATATTCAATATACATTCTTGCACTAAAAAAGGATAGGTTAGTCCTATCCACACCATTTTTATCCTTATATTGTTCTTTCTGACATATATCAAACCAGATATAGTCTTTATCTACATTATCTCTAATACTTGTTATATATCCATGATATTTTATATAGTCTACTAAATCTTTCATACCGAAACCTCCTTTACCTTTTACTAAGGCCTTTGTATAACTATTATATTTATATATTATCTTTATTTATTATGTTAGATAAATTGTTCTATCAAGATAGAATATTCTTTCTATTATGTAGGAAATTTATTTCTAATATATATCTTCCTTTTAAAACTTCTAGGATGTTCTATAATTATGTAATTCTTATTAACAAGAGTTCTTAATAAAGAAGATATAGTTCTTGTAGTACATTTTAATTTTTCTGCATAATATTTATTTGATCCAAATGCATATCCTTTTTGGTTTGAATTAGATAATAGGAGAGTAAAGAGCACGATTGTGCTCTTACTCAAATTATCATTCAAAAGATCATAATACATTTTTCCATGGCTCTTGCTCACTTTGTAATCGTTTCCTTTCTCTTTGAATCGCTTTGTCTTTAACTGAATCTTTAAATGCTTCAGCTGATTCATTCATATATTCAGCTAATGCAACTTCAATACAATAAGTCATAAAATCATTAATACTTATTCCTCTTGCTTTAGCTTCTACTTTTAATAAATCAAATACTTCTTTTCTAATTCTAATTAGATATCTGTGCATATAATCACCTCCTTAATCTTCTAATTTGTACTTGCTTAATTTAGATTTAAATTTATTTAAAGCTTTGCTTTCTTTTGGATTAGTTATTTTGTCCCATTCAAAATCAGAATAGATTTGTTCAAGTAGTGCAACAATGTAGCAACTCTTAGAATAAATTCTATCTAGTAGAGAATTAGTCCTATCAATTGTCTTAACTAGATTCATATTATTTAATCCTAGTGATACTAATTGACTAACTGCTTCAGAGTAACTAATTTTCTTTAAATTAGAATATTCTTGAATTTGATCGTCAATATCAAACGCAATTGATATATGAGTTCTTCTTTTTGTCATAAAATCACCTCCTTTCTATATCCCACGTATGGGATTCTCTATCACACTAATTAGCTATTTTTAATAACTAATTATGTAAGAGCATAAGAGATTGATATCACCACAACAAAAAAAGCCTTATAAATAAGACTTTCTTGTGATATCAAACTTATTTTGTACTTGCAAAATTGGGGGATTAACTGTGTTCCTCAATTAATCATATATATTGTAATTTCGTTATTGTATAGTGTTAACTATATGGGATTCATTATTTCTTTCATCTTTTATACCTCCAAATCTTTGGGACAATAAAAAAGAAGATGTGAATTCATCTTCTCCGATATTTTTTCTTATTATACTTATTTTACCATATTGAAATTCAAAATGGAAGTGCATTTACCTGGTGAATTTCAGTTGTTTTTCAGTTGTTTTTCAGTCTTTTTTTTGTTCTTTTTTTGTGTTTTTTTCGTTCTTTTTTGCTCACAAGGCCTTATTTTATAAGGATTTGTACTTTTTTGTCGAAAACTGTCGTTTTTAGCTCCATATGAAAATTTTTAGTTTTATTTCATATAATACAATTTTATCACGATAGTAGAGTACCTTTCAATTGTCCTTTTCCGTACTTTTTACCCTTCCTTTTGGGTATCCTTTTCCGTACTTTTTCCGTACCTTTTAGTTAAATTAATTCTATTTTACAATATTTTATCACTTTAAAATGTGATTACAAGTGGTGAATTACATAGGTGGATAGAGTGGTTAATTTTTCAAATTTCCCCTTATTTTATAATTAATTTAAATTAAAATTTTAAAAAATAATAAAAAAGCCGGATAAATGCCTG
>HF990774.1 GCA_000436255.1 Clostridium sp. CAG:1193
TACACCATAGAACCACTTCAACAACGCTCTTTAAGTATACTAAATTGGAGCATTATTTGTCAATACTTTTATTGGTAATTAATTATATTTATTCGATTTTGTTGAAATTATGTATGATATTGCAAAACCCAAAATAATGAAAAACACGCCTAGTACTGTCACTTTTTCTGGATATATTGCATTTAAAGAACCAAGTATAAGACCAATTATTGTACTGTACATTGAATTATAATGTTTCTCCAGCAAATAGTTAATTAACTTTATAAAAAAGAATGCACCAACTATTATGCCAATTAATATTGGTAAAATTTCCCAAAATTTACCAGTAAATATTATGAGTGGATTGGAAATAATTTCCAGAAAATAATCATACATTCCTATCATAATTAACATAAATGAACTACTTATCCCTGGTATTATTTTCCCGGACACAAATATAAAACCAGTTAAAAACAACTTAAACCACGATGCTATTGTGTGATTTATATGACTAGAAATATTTATTTGATTCTTACTAACAACAGAAATAAATAACGAAAACAAAAATGCTATAATTAGTGCAAAATAATCCATTGTTTGCTCACCATTCTTACTATTTTTTGCTTCATTAATCAAAAATGGTATACTACCCAAAATAAGGCCAATAAATGTATAACAAGCCTCAACATAATATTTTTCAAATACCATTTTCAAAAGTTTAGCACCAACTATTATGCCAATTAATATTCCACAAAAAATAGGAAGTAAAAATTTTATACTTCCTTTTGCATCCTTAGAAAAATTACCTAAAGATTTAATTATTTTTTCATAAACACCAAATATTACTGCTAAAACACCGCCACTAATCCCTGGGAGTATCATCCCAATACCTATCAACAGTCCAATTAGCATTTTTTCTCCTCTCTATTTTTAATATCTTAAGAAATAGTTGCTGAATTTAATGGTGCTATTTGAATATATGTATTTCCATCATTAACATTTAATTCTTTACCATCCATAGTTTTATATACGGTTTGAGATTTTCTAGTTGTTTTTGTCCAAGTAATTGGTATAGCATATCCATTTGTAATGTAATATCCATTTCCTGTTCCAATATTATTTAGATTTTGGCGTCCTTTTTCATCATTCATATCATCATTTTCTACATATGTAATAATAATATTTTTAGCTGTATACACTTTTTTTGTTACGTAATCTGTATGATCTTTACCATTTACACTTCTATAATATAATTTATCATTTTCATTATATTTATATGAAGTAGTCATTGTAGTAGAATACTTTATATCAACCTCATTAGCAGTTTTTGAATCATCACTAGAATTCAAGTTAATTTCATCAATTGAATAATTAAGCAAAGTTTTTACATCAGAAGTAGTTCTATACCCTTTACTTTGAGCAACTTTTTTTACTTTTTTTAGATTAGTAAATGCCGTATGTTCATAATCTATATTTAGCTTTTCTCGTGTAAAACAAGAATCATATAATCCATTAATATTATTAACTCCTAATGTAACCATATCGCTTTTAGCTTGTGGACTCCAACCAAAATGAACAAATATGGCATCATTTTCAAGTGCATAATCTAAGTAATAATGTCTTGCGCTCCTTACTGAACCAACTCTTGCAGTATCTTTATCTTTAAATATCGCCATCATTCTAGTGATACCGCCTTCTACTATCATTTCATATACTATATATGCATCTTGCAACCCTGATTGATATGGTCTTGCAACAGATATATTATTAATCATAACTGCATATGGCCTAGAATTAGAATCTAAATTTATTATTTTTAGTTTATCGTTATCAACAACCTCGCTTGGATTGTTTTTTGGATTTTCTTTATTTTTTTTCTTCTCATCGCTATTTTTATCCATTTTAACAATTAAAAATGTTGATAATGCTATTGCAATTACTGCAACAACTACAATGTATAATGTTTTTTTCTTTTTTTTCATATTACCTCTCCTATTACAACTACATTATACCATATATTATTTTCCATATAAACAAATAATTCCACATATTAAAAAAAATTTTTGCATTTGCGTTTTTAGCACACATTAATTGGTAAAAAATGGAAATTTTCAATTGTGTAAAGAAACATACAAAAAAAGGAACGTAACGTTCCTTTTTATTAACAATTTGGTTGCGGAGGGAGGACTCGAACCTCCAACCTTTGGGTTATGAGCCCAACGAGCTACCAACTGCTCCACCCCGCGATATAACTTACATCCCGTGATTAAACCCAAGCAAAGGGATCGGACAATATTAATGGCGGAGGAAAAGGGATTCGAACCCCTGCGCCGCTCACACGACCT
>HF990775.1 GCA_000436255.1 Clostridium sp. CAG:1193
TTCTGCATTTATATTCTCCTCCCTTATTATCACAAAATTATTATATCATCCACATTCCACTTGTCAAGCAGAAATTTGTTAACACATACGTGTATCGACATTTCTATACAAAAAAAGAATTTTAGTAAATTCTAAAATTCTATTCTGTTCTAAGTGATACTACTGGATCTTTCTTTGAAGCCATACTTGATGGTATTAATCCTGCAAACATTGTTAGTGCTACACTTATAATTACTAATATTACTGCCGCTAATGGAGGTAATACTGATACATTATTTATACTAGCTAACTTATATATAATTATATTTATTGGTATATTTAAAAGAATAGTTATAAGTATACCAAGTAATCCTGATATTAGTCCTATTATAAATGTTTCAGCATTAAATACCATTCTTATATCTTTCTTTCTTGCTCCAATTGCTCTTAATATACCTATTTCTTTTGTTCTTTCAAGTACTGATATATATGTTATTACTCCTATCATTATTGATGAAACTACTAATGATATACTTACAAATGCAATAAGTACATAACTTATAACATCTACTATAGTAGTTACACTATTCATTAAAACTCCTACGTAGTCTGTATATGATATAGTTAAATCATTCTCATCATTTGCTTCTTTTAAATCATTATATTCATCTATAAACTCTATAATTTTATCTTTTGATTTAAAATCTTTTGGATATATATTTATTGCACTTGGCATATCTTTATCTACTATTCCAAGTGTATTAAGTGCTATATCATAAGTGTTAAGTGCAGCAAATGGTTCATTTGTAATTATATTTATTTCTTTATTATTTAATTGTTCTTTTGCTATATCTGTTTTTAAAATATTATCTATTACATATTTAGTTAAATCACTAGTATATCCTACACCACCACTTGTTTCTATTGATGATTCTTCATTTGGTCTAATAATGCCTACTATTTTAAGTGTAAGTGCATTATCTATAACTTCTTTCATATAACTTGTATCTTTTTCTTTATTAATCCAAGAACCATTTTCTTTTATATAATAATCTGTATTTAAAATAAGTTTAAATTCTTTTTCTAATAATTCATCATATGTATAAGTTGTTTGTTTAGTTTCATCTAATTTCTCACCCATCATTATTTTTTTAGCCATTTCAAGTAATTCACTTTGTTCTTTTAAACCTAGTGAATATAATGCATAATCACTGATCTCCCCGTATCCATCTAGTATTAATACTACTTCATTTTTATCATTAGGAAGTCTTCCTGCTAAAACATCATATGTACTATTTATAAGATCTTTATTATCAGATATTTCACTAAACACGTTTATTCTTTCATTCATATATGATGATGTCATATAATTAGTATTCATATTATTCATATTATTCATCATTCCAAATGATTGAAATACTGTTGATGGGTTTAATTTAGTTATTTTACTTGTATCTTTATCATATATTTGTAAATCTAAGTTATATTTATATCGTATATCATTTACACTTTCTGATAATTTATCTTTATTTTCTTCTAAATATTTTTTAAATTCTTTTAAATCATTTGTTTTAATCTCACTTGCCATTGATTCAATCATACTACTCATTAAATCATTTGAATATACTTTATCATCTTTGTGCCTTTCTCTTTTTGTTTGATTTGCAAGTTCAAGCATCATACTAGACATGTCCGCAGTTGATGATTCTATACTTACAGGATAACTTGTAAGTGTATCTTCTTGTACTCTTCTTATATATTCATTAACACCATTTGACAAAGATAGTATTAAAGATATTCCTATTATACCTATACTTCCTGCAAAAGCAGTTAATATAGTTCTTCCTTTTTTAGTTAGTAAATTATTAAAACTTAGTGACAAAGCCGTTAAGAAACTCATACTTGTTTTTTTAGTTTTAGTACTCTTTGTAACCTTATCTTCTTTATACTCATATGTATCAGTATAAGGATTAGTATCATCTGTTACTACACCATCTTTTATACTTATTATTCTTGTTGAATAAGTTTTTGCAAGTTCTTCATTATGAGTTACCATAACAACTAATTTATCTTTTGATATTTTTTTTAATATACTCATAACTTCTTCACTAGTTTTTGTATCAAGTGCGCCTGTTGGTTCATCACAAAGAAGTATATCAGGATTATTAACAAGTGCTCTTGCAATTGCTACTCTTTGCATCTGACCACCTGATAATTGATTTGGTTTTTTATTTATATGATCTTTAAGACCCACTTTAATAAGTGCTTCACGTGCTCTTTTTATTCTTTCTTCTTTTTTTACACCAGATAATGTAAGTGCAAGTTCTACATTTGAAAGTATAGATTGATGAGATATTAAATTATAACTTTGAAATACAAAACCAACCCTATGATTTCTAAATGAATCCCAATCACTATCTTTATATTTTTTTGTAGATATACCATTAATAATTAAATCTCCTGATGTATATTTATCAAGTCCTCCAATTATATTTAGTAAAGTTGTTTTACCACTACCACTAGGTCCTAAAATAGATACAAATTCACTTTCTCTAAAATTAATATTAACTTTAGAAAGTGCAGTTTGTTTAAAGTTTGCCATTTCATAAACTTTAGTAATATTTTTTAGTTCTAACATTCTATCACCTTTCTTTTATATGTATTATATATTTAAATTATGTAATAATTGTGTTTTTCTATAAAAAGATAGGGTAAACCTATCTATATAATGTCATTGCGTTAAATGATATTCCTCCTCTTCCTGGAATACCTTTATACGCTCCAAAGTGTAAGTGCGGTCCTGTACAAGCACTACCTGTACATCCCATAGCACCTATCTTTGTACCTCTTGTTACTTTTTGCCCTGCAGTTACATATTGTGCAGATAAATGTGCATACCATGTATAGTAATTATTTTCATGTGCAATTATTATCTGATATCCACCTATTCCATCATAGAATACTTTATATACTACACCATTATTAGCTGCGAATATTGGTGAACCATTACCTGTACCACTTATATCTGTTCCATCATGTAATGCACCCCATCGCCATCCATATGGACTTGTTATAATTGATGGTTGTAATGTTGGCCAGTACCAATCTCCTGCATCTGGTATATCGCTTGGATCTATTTGAATACTGCTCATAGTTCCAATTACTTTAACTTGATTAATTACTTCATCTATTACTTTAGTATCAGATATTAATGCACGTATAATCTCACCATTTTCATATTTTAATTTTTGTGTTACTATCTGACTACCATCTTTTCCTTCTTGTTTTATTTTTGTTAATCCCCAACCAAGAGAATTATCATATTCAATTTGAGTTGCATAAGGAATAGTTTTAACCTCTACTAGATGTTCTTCTTCTACCACTGTTATAACTGGTGAAATAAGTGCAACTGATATTTCTTCACCAATTGATAATAAGTTATTCTTACTTTTTAAGTCTTGATTAACAACTAGTAGTTCTTCAACCGCAAGCTTATTATCTTCAGCAATACTTTCAATGGTATCTCCTGCTTTTACTATATATTTTTTCTCGTCAATATCTTCTCCAAACAATAAATACTTAGTAACACTTCTTTCATCTAGAAGTATTTGTTCATCACTTGATATATATGACTCTTTTATTTTTATATCTTCTTTTATATATAAATCCTCTATTTTTTTACCAGTATCTTTTATAGTAATATCTTCGCCGCTTAAAAATACATCTAACTCTTCATTAGGTACAAATGCTTTTACTACACTTGTTACTGCATTTTCAAAATCAGTTTTGTTTAAGACATTAATTTTAATATCTTCTTTATTTTCATCTTCTTTTTTAATTGTTATAGTGTATCCTTTTATAGTAAAGTGTTCTGTTTGTTTAATTGTTTCATATATATCTTTTTCATCTGTTAAAGTGGCATTATATGTACTATATTTACTTATATATAATCCTTTAGGTAAATATACAGTATCAACACCAAATTCATCTTTAAGTTCTTTTTGATCTTCATTTATATATTTTTCTAACTTTTCTTTTGATTCAATAACACCTATATTCTTACCATTTAAATATACTCTATACAAGTCTCTTGGTGTCGTTTTAGCACTTACTTTAAACTCATATATAGGTATTATAGAAAATACTGATAAAAGAATAGTTATGGATATTGCAACCAATTTTTCTTTTGTACTCATAAGTCACCTCTTTTAGATTATATCATAGTTTAGTTATATTTTCTAATAAAACCTGATACTTTGACATTCTCTTTTCAACTTTACCCCTTAATAATACTATATCATTATTTTTCAAATCATTAATTAAATTTATCTCATTAGGAAATACAATAACATCTATAGTATCATACTCATCACTTACAGTTATAAATGCCATTTTTTTACCATTCTTAGTATTAATAACTTTTATTCTATCTATTAAAACAACTAAATTTATTTTTTTATCGAAATAATCTTTTATATTAGATGCATCAACAATATTATCATAATTTTTCTTATACTTTGTTACTGGATGATTACTTAAATAAAGATTAAATACATTAAGTTCTTTTTCTGTTAATTCATCAGGTGTATATTCATCAAATACTTCCATTACAGGTTTTTCAATTAAAGATTCATCTAAATCATTTGCTAAAGAAGCATAATTAATAACTGCATCCATATTATTATAAAGAGTTTTATGATTATAACCAAATTCACTAAATGCATCTGCATCTATCAAACTTTCAATAGTTTTTTTATTTACACTTTTTCCATATGTTCTTTTAACAAAATCACAAAAATCAACAAATAAACCATTTTTTCTTTCATTTACTATTTCTTTACAAGTAATGCTTCCTACATTTCTTATAGTTGCAAGTGAGAATCTTATTCCATCTGCTTCACTTATATAATTATATTCACTATAATTAATACTTGGTTTTAATATATTTACATCCATTTTCTTACATTCATCAATATATTCTTTTGTTTTAGTATCACTGCCTATCACATTAGTAAGAAGGGATGATAAAAATTCTTTGCTATATTTTACTTTTAAGTAAGCCATTTTTAGTGCGATTATTGAATATGCAACCGAATGAGCTTTATTAAATCCATAATTTGCAAATTTTAAAATAAAATCATATGTTTTTTCTGCTACACTTTCTTTATATCCTCTTTCTATACTTCTTTTTACAAATTTTTCTCTTTCTTTAAGCATTACTTCTTTTTTCTTTTTACTCATTGCTCTTCTTAATACATCTGCTTCTGCATATCCATATCCAGCCATAATATTAGCAATCATAATTATTTGCTCTTGATATATTATTATTCCATATGTTTTAGAAAGCACTTTAGACAAACTATCATCTATATAGTTAATGCGTTCTAATCCATTTTTTCTTCTTATATAGCTATCAATATTATCAGATGGTCCTGGGCGAAATAATGCAATAGCTGCAATGATATCATCTATAGTAGTGGGTTTTAGTTTTTTTAAAAAGTTTTTCATACCAGATGATTCAAACTGAAATATACCACAAGTAGTCGCATTATAAAATAATTTAAGTGCATCTTTATCATCTATTGGTATATCTTTAAAATTCATATTTATTCTTTTTAAAATATTATCTATCATAGTTAAATTTTTAAGCCCTAAAAAATCCATTTTAATTAAACCAAGACCTTCTAAATGTTCCATTGAATATCCACTTAAGTAATAATCTTCATACTTTTGAAGTGGTATATATGAATCAAGATTACATGCACTTATAATTATTCCAGCCGCATGAACTGATATCTGTCTTTTTAATCCTTCTAGTTTTAAACTAATTTTATATATATTATCTAATTCTTTAATCTCTTCTAAATAACGCCTTAAATCAGTATTATCTAATGCCTCAGTTAAAGTCATATTTATATCAATAAATTTAGTTAATTTATCTAGTAATGTAGTATCTATATCATATATTCTTCCTATATCTCTTAATACTTGTTTTCCTGATAATGTAGTAAATGTAATAATAGGCACTACTCTTTTTTTACCATATTTATTTATTACATAATTTACTACATCCCCCCTATGATTTGATTCAAAATCTATATCAATATCTGGCATTGTTATTCTTTCTTTATTCAAAAATCTTTCAAATAATAAATCATATTTAATAGGATCTACATCAGTAATACCAAGAGTATATGAAACTAAACTACCAGCTGCACTTCCCCTTCCGGGTCCTACTAATATATTATTTTTCTTAGAATACTTAACGTAATCCCAAACAACTAAAAAGTAATCATTAAATCCCATTTCATTTATTACATCAAGCTCATATAATAATCTATCATAATAAGTTTTAGTTACTTTTCCATCAAGTCTTTTATATAATCCTTTTTTACATAATTCAAATAAATATTCTTTCGAATTATCTACATCATATTTAGGCATTAAAGATTTATTTTGATGAAATTCCACATTACATTTTTCTGTAATTTCTAATGCATTCTTATAATCTATTTCATTAAAATCAAAATAGCAATTATCATCTATTTCATACTTAAATTCATCTTTTATTTTTTTATTTTCTTTTATAAGATACAAATACTTTAAATAAGGTATATCTTCTTTTTTCATGCATAAAATTTCATTTATATATACAGTTTTATCTGTTAAAGTGGTATCTTTTTCTAATGCATTTTTATAACCTAGGTAAATATCAGCATAAATATTTTTTAAATCATTAAATATCTCTTTATTAGATACACATATTAAATTTTCACTGTGACATTTTAATATATCAAGAGTAATTTGATTATTTTGCATTATATAAATAAGTCTAGTTAAATTTTGATAACCACTATAGTTTTTAGCATAAAGTAGTATAATATTTTCATCTATTTTAACTTCAAGCCCAATAATTGGTTTTATACCATTATTTATGCATTCTTTATAAAATTCCATTACACCATACATATTTGTATCTGTTATTGCAATCTTATCTATATTATTTTCTTTACAAAATAAAATCATCTTTTTTATATCATTTAAAGATGTAAGAAGCGAATAACTAGTTTTAACATGTAATGGTATATAATTCATAAATCCTCCTATAAGATATTTTAACAGATTTTAAGCAATATAACAATTGACTTATGCAAATATTTATGTTACACTTTCTTAGTAAAAACTCACTAAAAAAGGAGGAATAGCAATGGCAAATGTAAAAACTGATAGAAAACCACTATTCGGAAATAGTCGTTCACATGCATTAAATGCAACTAAAAAGAAACAAGGTTTAAATAAACAAAAGGTTACTGTAAACGGTAAAACTGAAGTAATGACTACAAGAGAAGCTAAAAAAACAAGAAAAGGATCTATTTAGACCCTTTTTATTTTTTATATTTTATAACTAATATTAAATTTTGAAGAATTATTATTAACTTTTACACTTATATAATCAAATGAAATTATTATAAAAATATATATTAGAACTATTAAAATACTTATAAATATCTTTTTTAATTTTATTAATCTATAAATTACTAGTAAAAACAATAATATACTTAAAACTATTAAAAACATATTATTTAACATATATAATGATACATTAATAGTAATAAATGAAATAGTTAAAATTAATATATTAAAAATATATGTATTATTTTTTATTTTTTCAAATAACATAAGCGAATACTTTATAATATTATTTCTTAATATATAGATTAATATTATTATTGCTATAAAAGATAGTGGTATCCACACTTTATTATTAACATTTATAAAATAAATAGATAAAAATGTACTTAATACCATAAGTAAAATTAATGCGTCATTAAACTTATTATCCTTTTTTGATGCATAACTAATTACATTTGATAAATTATCTTCAAGTCTTTCTTGATAATTAGTTTTATTTAATCTTTCTCCACTTAATAATTCATTATAAGATATATCAAGCACTTCACATAGTGGTTTAAATAATGAAATATCTGGTAAAGATACTCCTGTTTCCCATTTAGATATACTTCTATTTGATACTCCAAGCAATTCCCCAAGTTCTTCTTGACTAAGTTTTTTATTCTTCCTTTCTTCTTTTATAAACTTACCTATTTTTTCTTGATCCATATTATCACCTCCTATTTAAGTATAAATAGAACAAGTAATAATTAACAGGAACTATTAGTTGAATTATTATGTTTATCTACTTGTTTTTGATATCTTTCTTCTTCACTAAATACACATCCACAATATTTCTGCATATATAATCCTGTTTCTTTAAACATAGCTTTACCCTCGTAATAATATGGTCTAAAATCTTTATATAAAAACTTTATATTATATTTTTCACTAAGATTTTCACATATTTTTTTTATTAAATCATGTTTTTGATATGGGCTTATAAAAAGGGTTGTTGAAAAAGCATCATAACCATTTTCTTTAGCATATTTTACTGTATTTTCTAATCTTGTTAAATAGCAATATCCACACCTATTATCTAATATATTAACTACATTTTTAGTAAATTCTTTTAATCCATAATAATCATTATAAACAACATTTAAATCAATCATTTTTGAGTACTCTTTTAATGCATTTAATCTACTTTCATACTCCTTAAATGGATGAATATTTGGATTATACCAATATCCTGTAACATCAATTTCTTCTTCTCTTAATACTTTTATACATGCTGCACTACAAGGTGCACAACAAATATGTAATAATAACTTCATAACTATCCCTCTAATAAATACGTAAATATTTGTAATCCTAATTTAATTACATCATGTCTTAGTGTATCATCTGTTATTGTAACAAAATCATCACTTATTATTTTTAATCCCATATTTTTAAGTGTTTTTTTATCAAAGATAACTGGATCTTTTTGCTCAGTATTTGAATACTTCTCTGCCATTTTCTTACTAATTGCACCACTATTTGCAACTACTACACTAACCTTTTTATCTCCTAGATATTCATTTAATGCATTAACATGATCACTTACCTTAAAATTATCTGTTTCACCTGGTTGTGTTACTATATTACACACATACATAACCTCTGCATTACTTTTATCTATAGCATCTTTTATTTCGTTACAAATTAAATTAGGTATAATACTAGTATATAAGCTCCCCATACTAAGAACTATTAAATCTGCATTTTTAATTGCTTTTAATGCTTCTTTGCAAACCTCAGTATCATCTTTATACCAAACTTTTTTTATTTTTCTTACATCCTCAGTAATATTGTGCTCCCCATACACAATCCCTCCATCATACATTTCTGCAACTAAAGTATTATTACTTTCTTCTGTAAGAGGAAGTACTCTTCCTTTTAAATTAAGAACTTTTCCTAATGATTCTATCCCAAGAGATACACTACCTGTTATTTCAGACATTGCAACAAGTAATAAATTACCAACTGTATGTCCATCAAAACTTCCTTTTGTTTTAAATCTATAATTTAGCATTTTTTCAAATAATGGCTCTGTTTCAGATAATGCTGCTAATACTCTTCTTATATCACCTAATGCAGGTGTATTAAATTCTGAGCGTATCTTACCTGTACTTCTTCCATCATCACATACAGAAACTATTGCAGTTATATTAACTGGAAATTGTTTTAATCCTCTAAGAAGAGTTGACATTCCTGTTCCTCCTCCAAGAATAACAACGTTTTTATTCATGAGTCCTCCCTTTTAAATAAATTCATATGTATTTTATCATATTTTATTACACTTTAAAATCATTATTTACTTATTTAAAATATATGATATAATACTAATTACATTAAGGAGGATATATGAAAAATATATATAGACCATATGAGTGTGATATATGTCATTCAACAGATATAAGCGTTACTACTGAATATAAAGACTATACTAGTAAAATAGTTAAATATACTAAGATAAATGAAGAGGTAGAAAGATTTGAAAGAAGTAGAATAGATAAATGTAGATGTAAACGTTGTAAAAATGAATTTATAATAAATAGAGGTAAAGATACATTTACAAGATTTTTATCTTCTTGTTATTTAACTGATAATAAAGATGTTTGTTTACTTGCAACATACACTAGTAGTGTAGAAGATAATTATAAAGTTATATCTGTTTTAAATAACCAAGGAATTACAACTTACATGGCAATAACTGATAATGATAAATATCCAATAATTTTATCTAAAAAAGATACTCCAAAAAGCATCAAAGAAAGTGATAAAGTTCTTAAATTAGTTAAAAATACTCATACAAATAGATATAATTAAAAAACTGCTTAATTGCAGTTTTTTAAGTTTATTTTTTAATTTAAACATCTTACTAAACCATATAAGTTTCAATACCATTTACTTGTAAAATTGAATGCTTTTCTATTTTATCATAGTTTTATATACTAATTTATGGAAAGACTTGTGTTAAAGAACAAATGTTTGATATAATTATACGTAGGAACACTTAATAGTTGGGTGGAGCCAAACTTCTTGAAAGAAGGGAGGCGAGAATATGAACAAGAAGGATTTTTTAATTCTATCTCTAGTAATAATTATCTTCCTTTTACTATTCTTACTATTTATAGTATTAATATAAAAGAAATCCACCTAACTCAGCAATGATTTAGGTGGAACTGATTAAATCGGCTACACTCAACATGCAAACATTAAGTGTTCCTCTAATATTTTATGAGATTTCTCTCGTCTATATACATAGTAACATAAAAACGACTTTTTTACAAGTCGTTTTAAATT
>HF990776.1 GCA_000436255.1 Clostridium sp. CAG:1193
CGCATGTCAGAGTCAAAGTCTGATGCCTTACCACTTGGCTACGAGGCAAAAAACCAATATGGTGGAGAGAAGTGGATTCGAACCACTGAACCCGAAGGAACAGATTTACAGTCTGTCGCGTTTAGCCTCTTCGCTATCTCTCCATAAAAACATGGTGCCGAAAACAGGAATTGAACCCGTAACCTACTGATTACAAGTCAGTTGCTCTACCAATTGAGCTATTTCGGCACACAAATGGTGGAGAATATAGGACTCGAACCTATGACCCCCTGCTTGTAAGGCAGATGCTCTAACCAACTGAGCTAATCCTCCAAATTTCCAATTGACGTATACTAATATACCATTTATACAAACAAATTGTCAATACCTATAATCCTATTTCTACTAGTTTTTTTTCTATCCATGAATTCAGATTACGTTTTAAGCATAAAAAGCCAGTTCCTGTTTCCTTAATTTTAGATTTTTTAAAAGAATTTTCTACCTTATATTTTATATCTTTAATAGATAGTTTCAAATGGTTTGTTGTCTCATCTACATCAATAATCTTAACAAAAATCGTTTCACCTACTTTTCCAAAATCATTAGGATCACGTACAAAACCATTCGAAATTTCTGAAATGTGTATAAGCCCGCTATAAAAATTATCAAGACTTACGAATATACCATAATTCTCAATACCGGTGATGTTACCCTTTACTATTTTACCCGTTTTATACTGTGCCATACATAAACACCTCATGAAAATTATAGCACTTTTTTTTATTTTTTCAAATCATATTTTAAATTTTGTTAATCATAATAAGAAAATACACACTATATTTCAATTCTCCTTATATACATTTTCATTTTAGAAATTTAGCAGTCAAAATTAAGTTCATTACATTAATATTGAAAATTCCAGTTGAAAGTTAAAAAAAAATGTGCAATAATTATCAGTGGTGATTGCAAATGAATAATAATGATAACAATAATATAAATGCCAGCATTAACAATGATATCAATAATAACAACATTAATAATACAGACAGCAATATTAATAATATTAAAAATAATGAAATAGAATTAAAAATTAAAGATGTACTTAATAAAATTAGACCATTCCTAAACAATGATGGTGGAGATGTTGAATACATTAAATTTGAAAATGGAATAGTATATGTCAAATTGCTAGGATCTTGTCAAGATTGTCCTGTAGCTGATAATACAATAAATGATATGCTAGAATACACGCTAACTTTTGAAATACCAGAAGTTACCCGTGTTGTTAACGTTATTGATATATAATAATTATTTTGAAGCTAGCCATTCAACATAAGGAATAGGCGTTTTCAAAAGAATGATTTTGAGAAATTCTTCATACGCTGAAGATTTTTTTATTATGCAAGAAATTACATTTTCATTAAGAGAATTGTCTATAACATTTTCATACAAATCAAAATAATATGACGGAAATAATAATCTTGCAAATAATAACTTAAGTGCCTCATTATCAAATATATATTTTTTAAAAATGCGCTCAAGAATGATATTGCATTTATCAACTATCATATTCTCACTATTTACTACACCTTCTACACAAGAATTCTCACCATAGAAAAAAACACTTTTTATATATTCTGCAATATCTCTAACTTTATAATCTATTACCAAGTTAAACGGATTATACAAATCAAATAAAGTAGATGTCACGCCTATTCTTCTATGACAAATTGAAATTAAAGAAGCAGGCGTTTTTATATCCTTAACATAAGAAATCGCATTTTCTGCAAGTCCTAAATAATAATCAATTGTCTTATATATATAAGGATATTTTTTTATTAAATGCCCTATATGATATTCAAAATAATCAACCTTACTACTCCAAAGATTGGCCCAATTCATTCGTCCTATAATATTATTAGGTTTAATTGTATCATTATAATCAAGCATATAAAATATGTCCTCTATTTTTATTGGAATATTTTCATTTATATATACACGAAGCAATGCGTAAGAGTTATTATCACACAAAAAAACTGCTTTTCCATCTTTTGTTAATACAATCTCATGAACTAAAGAACCTCTTTCTATCATTTCTTTATTTAATTTAACCAAAGTATCCATTTCTTCTAAATTTCTTTCATACATAATTATGTAATACTTCTCATTATTTAGAAAGAATCTATAATTTCTACCAACCTTTTCAATCGTATTAGGATATAAATTATAATAATAATCAATATAATTATTCATAATTCCCACCATTACATAATATGTTTCAAATTTATTTTTATGTTATAGAGTTATATGATACATAATATATATTTTTGGATTTTTCTATAAAAATAACACCAACACCTATTACAAATTCAATCATTGTCATACACTGACACAATACATATTCGTTCATTTAAAAATTTTTCCATAAAACACATTCCTATAAATCATTTCATATAAAAAAGTAAATACTAAAATGCATTTATAAATTTAATCATTACTGCACATTAGTATAATTTGCACCTGCTGATTCCATAATTTTCCATAAAATCCATTATTTATATAAATTATATAAAAAAATAAACCCAACGTGCATTCGTGGGTTGCTGTGAGTTACATTATAAATAGTGCTAGTAATTTTCTTACCAGCACTACTTAACAAAAACTCATTAATATTATTTTTATCAAATACTTAAGTACAATACGTACATGTGTATTTTTTCCATAATTTACCATTATAGAAAATTACTTAAATCATAAGAATATGCAAAATATAAATTTATTACACTCTTTAATTTTTATTATTTAGCTTCCTCTACAGCTCTTGTTTCCCTAATTACAGTTACTTTAACTGTACCTGGATATTGCATTTCACTTTCTATTCTATCTTTTATATCCCTTGCTATTTTAAAACTCTTCAAATCATCAATTTGATCAGGTTTTACAAGAACTCTTAATTCTCTACCAGCTTGCATTGCATAAGATTTTTCTATACCATCAAAACTATTTGCAATTTCCTCTAGTTGTTCTAGTCTCTTAATATAATTTTCCAAAGAATCATTTCTTGCACCTGGTCTTGATGCAGAAAGTGCATCAGCAATAGCCACAAGAACCGAAATGATACTTGTTGCCTCTGTATCACCATGATGTGAAGCAATTGCATTAATAACAACTTTATCTTCATTAAATTTTTTAGCTAGATCTACACCAATTTCTACATGACTACCTTCTACTTCAAAATCAATAGCCTTTCCTATATCATGAAGTAGTCCTGCTCTTTTAGCCAAATTAACATTTTCACCAAGTTCTGCTGCCATTATTCCTGCAAGATGAGCAACTTCTTTAGAATGTTGCAACGCATTTTGACCATAACTAGTTCTAAAATATAATTTACCTAATATTTCTACTAATTCTGGAGTCATCTTTGAAAGCCCTAATTCAAAAGCAGCTTGATTTCCATACTCCATAATTTTGTTGTTAAAATCTCTACATGTTTTATCATATAATTCTTCAATTCTGGCTGGATGTATTCTACCATCTTTTATTAAAGTTTCTATAGTTTGCTTTGCAATTTCTCTTCTTAAAGGATCAAAACTTGATAATACTATTGCCTCAGGGGTGTCATCAATTATCAAATCAACACCTGTTACAGCTTCGATAGTTCTTATGTTTCTACCTTCTCTACCAATTATTCTTCCTTTCATTTCGTCACTAGGAAGAGTAACAACTGATACCGTTTTCTCGTTTGTCACATCAGATGCATATTTTTGCATTGACATTACAAGCATATCTTTTGCTTTTTTATCAACTTCTAACTTTGATTCAATTTCTTTTTCTTTTATGTAAGCAGATATTTCGACTTCCATATCACTTTCAACGCGTTTCATTATCATGTCATGCGCTTTTTCTTTTGAAAAACCGGAAATTTTTTCCAATAATTCTAATTGTTTCTTTCGAATTTCTTCCATTTCTTCTTCTGCTTTTTGGATTTCTTTTTGTTTTAAAATTAGGGAGTTATCCCTTTCTTCAAGCATTTTGTCTCTATTTTGAAGCATTTCATCTCTTCTATCAATACCTTTTTCTCTTTGAAGTAATCTATCCTCTAACTCTTTTATTTCATTTTTCTTTTCTCTTATTTCTTTTTCAGTCTCAAGTTTTAATTTATGATTTTCTTCTTTTGCTTCAAGAATTGATTCCCTTTTTATTTTTTCGGAATCTTTTTTTGCTTTTTCTAGTATTTCCTCAACTTTATTAGATGCGCTACTTACTCTAACATTGTTATAAATAATAACAGAAACAGCACCTACTCCCAATCCAATTACAGAGGTCAAAATGGAAAATATTACATGTTCCATAATTCCTCCTTGTATTTATTTTATATCGTTAATTTTTTAACTATATACTTCTATTTTAAAATTGATTTATAATAAAGTCAAGAAAAAACTCTTGTTGTACATGATATATAAATGGAAATAATAGTGTCGGAATATATTATTAGCTCATAACTATATTTTATTACAGATAATCTTATGTACTTTTTATGCCTTTTTAGACTCTTTATTTTTTAATTTATATTTTTAGATATACATACAAAGATATATAATATACTACATTATTGTCTGTATAGATGATAGCATTATAATTATTTACCAAAGAAAAGTTTACTATAAAAAAACACTATTATTTTTCAATATGAATTTTTTAAAATTTAACTTAAATACCAGTTAATTCACATCATCTACTAACAGTGTTATTTACTATATTTTTATTTACTATCCTCTTTTTTTCCTATGTTGTAGTGTTCTCTTACTTTTGCATCTATTTCATCTCTTAATTTTGTATTTTCTTTAAGTAATTGTTTAACGTTCTCTTTTCCTTGCCCTATTTTTTCTCCATTATAAGAATACCAAGCACCGCTTTTATCTATTACACTTATATCGCTAGCTAAATCTATTAATTCTCCTTCTTTACTAACACCTTCACCATACATTATATCTACATTAGCTGTTTTAAATGGTGGTGCAACTTTATTTTTTACTACTTTTATAACAGTTCTATTGCCTACTACAGAGTCTCCTTGCTTAATCTGTTCAGCACGTCTTACATCAAGTCTTATAGTAGAATAGAATTTAAGTGCTCTACCTCCTGGTGTTGTTTCTGGATTACCAAACATTACTCCTACTTTCTCTCTTAATTGGTTAATAAATATTACAATTGTATTTGTTTTATTAATTGTACCTGATAATTTTCTTAATGCCTGACTCATTAGTCTTGCTTGAAGGCCAACGTGAGAATCTCCCATTTCTCCTTCTATTTCTGCTTGTGGTACAAGTGCAGCAACTGAATCTATAACAACTATATTAATTGCCTCACTTCTTACTAACGCCTCACATATTTCAAGTGCTTGTTCTCCTGTATCCGGCTGTGATAGTAATAATTCATCTATATTTACTCCTAAGTTTTTAGCATACACAGGATCAAGTGCATGTTCTGCATCTATAAATGCTGCTCGTCCTCCTGTTTTTTGTACTTCTGCAATTGCGTGAAGTGCAAATGTAGTTTTACCACTTGATTCAGGTCCATATATTTCTATTATTCTTCCCTTTGGATAACCACCAACGCCTAATGCAATATCAAGTGCTAATGAACCTGTTGAACAAACATCAACTCCTTTAGTCTCGCTTCCTCCAAGTCTCATTATTGAACCCTTACCGAATTGTTTTTCAATATCAGCAAGAACTTGATCTAACATTTTACTTTTATCTACTTCTTTTTCTTTTGCCATGTTTTCCTCCATAATTCCTCTTATGCTCTAATTGTATACTATAATTAAAAATAAATCAAGTACTTTTTCAAACATTTGTTTGTGATGTATTGCACAAAAAAACCAAGAAATTATTAAAAATTTGATTTTTTGCTAATTTTTTGGCTCTATATAATACAATTTTATAATTTTTGCTACTTAGAAAAAATTAATTTTTTATTTAAATACCAGTATTCTATTCCTGAATATATTGATAAAACAGTTGCTATAACAAGTAAAACAGTAGATACATCTATATTCCAAATTTCAAATGGTAAATTATAGAAAAATGTTAATGTAAGACCTACCATCATTATTGCTGTTTTAGCTTTACCCGCTTTACCTGCTGCTACTACTACACCTTTATTGGCAGCCATCATTCTAATTGAGTCTACAATTGTATCTCTAAAAATTATTACAACTGGTATTATTGGACTAATTATTGCATTTGTAGCTAATAATATTAGTACTGAATTTACAAGTACTTTATCTGCAATTGCATCAATAAATTTTCCAAAATCTGTAACTAATCCTCTTTTTCTTGCAATTTTTCCATCTAGGAAATCAGTAAAACTTGCTATAACAAACAATATTCCAGATATTATATATCTACTATCTACTTCTATTACTTCTTTAAACCTCCATGTCCACATAGGAAATTCTATTCCTACTTGATAGAATGGAAATGTTAAAATTATAATTATAACTACAGTCAATATTATACGAGATATTGTTAATCTATTTGGTAAATTCATAAATACACTCCTTTAATATAATGCTGCTAATAAAGCATCATTTTTTTCATTTTTATTTTTTACTACAGTAACTGTAACAATTAATGCTACTATTAGTAATATTGCTACTATTATAAAAATAATTTTCTTCTTGCTTTTTGTTTTTGTTACAGGCATTGTATAAGGTGATAAAGCTTCTTTATTTGCTTCTTCCTTTTCTTTTTGCTTATTTATTCTCTCAATTACGTCTGTTGGAATTTTAGATGTATATTCAAACATAAATTCATTAAATTCCTCTATTAATTCTTCATAATCAAGCCCTAAATATTTAGCATAATCATATATATTCTTTTTAAGAGCATAATTATCCAAGAAGGCATCTTTATTGCCTTGTTCTATATTTTTTATATCAGACACGCTTATTCTTAAATCCTCTGATACTTCTTCTAGAGATAAACCACTTTCTTCTCTTGAAGCTTTAAGTTTCTCTCCTATGTCCTTCATTTAATTCATCCTTCCTTATGAAAATAAAAAATAACATCTTGTAAGCCATGTTCTGTACTCTTTCGAGTGGTAAACATTTATCTATGCCTAAGCATCCTCTTTTTAGTTACCTATAAAGAAGCTCCCCTACCATATTTTGGGTTTCTCGCTTGCGGGGTTTACCTCGTTCCATTTCCTCATTTCTGATTATTCGTCACTTTGGCACTTTTATATCTAATCAACCATATCGTATAGACTTAGGTCTTTCAAAGCCGTTAGCATACGCTACTATAGGTTATTTTTTCCCTATACACAAACACTACCATCCAAATTGGACAGTGCGAGCATGGACTTTCCTCTATATTACTTTTGAATATAGCGTTTACCCAGATGTTATTAATTATTCCTATCTCCAAATACAATTTTCTCTAGCATTGATATTCTTCTTAGCATATCAACATTAGTTACTTCTTTATTTGAAGTACTTTTTAATATTTCAATCTTATCTTTAGCATCTCTTAATTCTTGCTTTAATCTAAGATTCTCATCAATGAGTTCTTTTTTCTCAGATTCAGATCTTTTAATCATAGAAATAAATTTGGTATAATCCGATATTATAGTATCTAAATACTTATCTACTTCTTGTGGTCTATACCCCCTTGTATCTATTTTAAAATCCTTATCTAAAATTTCTTGTGGTGTTAAAGATATTTCTTCAAACAACATGAAACTCACCTCTTATATATTCTCTCAAAAAAATAGCACTTTGTCAACCATAAGTGCTTTATCATAAATTAATCATCTTTTAAATTATTTCTATTTTTGGTTTGTTTAATTATATCGTAAGTATATGTAGCAATTGAACTTGCTATAAATGCTTCTAAAAAAGTTGGCATACTAATCCCATAAAATATGAAATTTATAAGAATGCTTATAATAAGATTAAACCATACAACCATCCACTTACTAACAAAAGATAAACTTTTTAATCCCTCCATAATAACTAATAATATCACTGCTAAATATAATGTTTGTTCTGTAATACTTAAATTAATTAAAAATTTCTCCATGTCTTCACCAGTTAATATTATGAAGAAAATATATATTTTATTATCTTCTTATTAAAAATAATTTAAGTTTTGCATAATTTGCTTCATCTATTACATCATTTATTACCTCAAATAAATATTCGCATTTCATATAATCACCAAGAAAAATATTAGCACATAAAATTATCATTGTCATAAAAATGTAAATTAATAGATATTTTTAGACAAAACATTACAATATATGATATATTTTTTATGTGGTAATTAGTTGTATTATGTAGTATAATTAATTATGGTGATATTATGTTTTACAATATAAAACCAAAGGGAAACTATGCCAATAGAGGTATGGCATTAGAAAATGATATAAATATTACAAATAATTATTATATAGATAAAGATATAGCTATTATACATAAAAAACCTACTCCAATAAAAGTGGTAAAGGTTTCTTATAACAACTTAAAGCAAGCAGTTATAAAAGAAGCATTTTATGAAATGCCTTCTACTACAGATTACAATGGTATATATAAAGGTAAATATATAGACTTTGATGCAAAAGAAGTAAAAACAAGTAAAAGCTTTGCACTAGCAAACTTACATAAACATCAAATCGAACACTTAAATAAAGTGTATAAACATGGTGGTATATCATTTTTAATAGTTAAATTTTATATAAGTAATGTCACTTATTTGTTAGAAACAAAGTATATAATTGATTTTATAAATAATGAGAAAAGAAAATCTATACCTATTTCATACTTTGAAGAATATGGTTATAAGATAAAAGAAGGATACATTCCAAGACTAGACTATATAAAAGTTGTAGATGCACTATGTAGTAATATTAAGGAGGATTTATGAAAGAAAAAATAAATAAGTTCATGAAAAAAGTAAAAAGAATATTTGGAAAAATAATAAAGGATAAACAATTACTTGGTATATTTCTTTTATGTATTGCGGTAATATGCGCAGGAATTCTTGTAATTGGTCTATTAAAAACTATGCTTATTATCTTTGTACTAGTAGTTTTAGGTCTTATTACAAAATTTGTAATAGATTATAAAAACAAGAAAGAAAATATAATTAGTAAAACTACTGATACTAATGATGTTACTAATGATGTAAGTGTTACCGATACAACTAACACAATAAATGAGAATATAGGAAGTGAAGATGAGAAAGTTATGAAAAAGAAATCAAGGAAAAAGATAAATAAAAAAGAGAAAAAGAAAATACTTAGTATAGCGGTAGATGTATTTTTAATATTTGTACTTTTCTGTGTAATTGCTGGTTTTGCATTTATTGGTTATATAGCAATATCTGCTCCAGATTTTAATCAAAGTAACCTATATAGAAAAGAATCTAGTATTGTGTATGGTTCTAAAAATGAAGTTATTGCAAAATTAGGTGCTGAGCTTAGAGATACAATAACTTATAATGATATGCCTCAAGTTTTAATAGATGCAATTATTGCTACTGAGGATTCTAGATTTTATCAACATAATGGTGTTGATTTCCCAAGATTTTTAAAAGCTACTATTGGTCAGTTAAGAGGAAACTCTGCTGCTGGTGGTGGTTCTACTATAACAATGCAGGTTAATAAAAATGCTTATACAAGTGGTGTAAGTGGTGGTATTAAAGGTATAATTCGTAAGTTTACTGATGTATATATGTCTATATTTAAATTAGAGAAAAAATATACTAAAGAGCAAATTTTAGAATATTACGTAAATATTCCTTTCCTAGGCTCTAACTCATTTGGTGTATCTGAAGCTGCAAATACTTATTTTGGTAAAAGTGTATCTGATTTAAATTTATCTGAAGCTGCACTTATTGCTGGATTATTTCAAGCACCAACTGCGTATGATCCATATCTACATCCAGAAGCTGCTTCTCAAAGACGTGCTGTTGTATTAAGACTTATGAAAAGACATGGATACATTACTGCTGAAGAAGAAGAAATGGCAAATGCTATTAGTGTTAAATCGTTATTAGGTGTTAAAACTTATACTAATTCATATCAAAACTTTGTGGATTTGGTTGTAAGTGAAGTTGTTGAAAAAACTGGTGAAAGTCCTTATAAAACTCCTATGAAAATATATACTACATTAGATGTCGATAAACAAAATCATTTAAATGATATTATAAATGGTAAAACTTATACTTGGGTAAATGATAAAGTACAAGTTGGTGTTGCTGTTACTAATGTACACACTGGTGGTATAGTTGCAATTAGTGGTGGTAGAAACACAGTTGCACTTGGATTAAATAGAGCAACTGATTTAAATAATCAACCAGGATCTACTGCTAAACCTTTATTCGATTATGCTCCTGGTATTGAATATAATAACTGGTCTACTTATACTCCGTTTATTGATGAGCCTTGGGGTTATACTGATAGTGGTGCAATTAAGAACTGGGATAGTGCATATTATGGATTCTTAACATTAAGAAAATCACTTGGTTTATCAAGAAATATACCAGCATTAAAAGCATTCCAAAATGTTAGTAATAGTAAGATTTATAAATTTACTACATCTCTTGGAATATCAGTTGAAGATAAAAATGGATACTTACATGAAGCTCATGCGTTAGGTGCGTTTAATGGTACTAACCCTCTTCAAATGGCGGTTGCATATGCTGCATTTTCTAATGGAGGATATTATATTGAACCTTATACTGTAACAAAAGTTGTTTATTTAGATACAAATCAAGTTAAAGAATATAAACCATCAAAAACTAAAGTTATGTCAGATTCTACTGCATATATAATTACAAAATCACTTATTTGGGCTGTTGATTCTGGATTAAGTGCTGGAGCAGGAAGAATATATGGAAGAGAAATTGCTGTTAAAACTGGTACTACAAACTTTGATAATAATACAATTACAAATTTTGGCCTTGATTATGGTGCTGTTAAAGACTATTGGGTAGCTGGTTATACTCCTGATGTATCTATCGCATTATGGTATGGTTATGATAATATTAAAGATGGTACTAATACTCTTGCAGATAATAATAGAAAAGATAGGGTTTATAATTTAATTTTAAGAGGAATGCTTGATGGCACTGCAACAACATTTACTCAACCAAAAAGTGTTGTAGCTGTTAAAGTTGAAAATGGTTCTATACCTGCTATGTTACCTAGTGAAAATACTCCTAAGGATTTAATAACTACAGAATATTTTAAAGCAGGAACTGAACCTACTACAGTATCTGCTAGATATCAAACTCTAAGCAATGTAACTAATCTTAATGTTTCTGTAAGTAAAGGTATTGCATCTCTTAGTTGGGATGAGGTTAAAATACCTGAATATTTTACTGAAGAATACATGAAAACATACTATAAAAATGGTATGGGAGATGTTCCAAGTAGTTATATTAAATATCAAAAAAGTGAATTTGAAAAATTAGGTGACTTTGGATACGATATATATATTGTGGATAGTTCTAAGAAAGAAACATTAGTAAAAACTGTTACAGATACTAGTGCAACTATAGATATTAGTAAGTATAGTGGTGATATAAAGTTCATTGTAAAAACTGCGTGGGCACTTGAGAAAATAAGTGAAAGCCCAGGAAGTGAATTTACAATATCAACAAGTGATATATCTACTATTGATGTATCTTTAAATGGGGATGCTAAAATTGAACTTTGGGTTGGAGATAAATTTAATGATATAGAAAAACCAATTACTATAATCGAAAACTTTGTAAACTCTACTAAACTTGCTACTATAGAAAAAACAATTACTAATTCTAATAATGAAGTTGTTGATAAAATAGATACTAGTAAACCTGAAACATACAAGATTAAATATACAATTACTTATAAAGATTCAAAATATGAAAAAGTAAGAACTATAGTGGTTAAAGAAAAAGACGATAATAATAAAGATAATGATGATTAAAAGAACTCACATCAAACTTGATGTGAGTTTTTACATATATTCTTTAATTTACAAGTATTACAACTTGGATTTTTACTTTTACAATAATATCTTCCAAATAATACTAACTGGTGATGTCTTTTTAATATATCTTCTTTTGGTATTATTTTACAAAGTTTTTCTTCAACTTTTAAAACATCATCAGAAACACTTGTTATTCCTAATCTTTCACTTACTCTTTTTACATGTGTATCAACTGCTAAATAAGGTTCATTATAAAGTGTTGCAAGAACTAAATTTGCAGTTTTTCTACCTACACCGTCTAAACTCATTAATGTGTTTCTATCACGTGGTATTACTCCGTTATTATTTTTTATATATGAAGCAATATTTTTAATATAAACTGCTTTTTTATTTGCCATGCCAAGAGGCAATAATATATTTTTTATCTCATTTATATTTGCATTACTTAAAGAAGTAATATCATATTTTTTAAATAATTCTTCTGTTACTTTGTTAACCTTGATATCTGTAGTTTGAGCACTTAAAACTACTGCAATTAAAAATTCAAAATCATTATTATAATTAAGTTCACAATAATAATCAGGGATAAGTTCGTCTAAATAATTAAATATCTTGTTCATCGTTTAACCAATCATAATCAGGAACTTCTATATTATTTTCTTCCTTTTTAAATTCTTTTTTATTCTTTTCTACTTTCTCTAAACTGTCTATTCCCTTTTTATTCCATTCAAATAAAATCTTATCAATGTATCTAAAATTATTTACTCCATTAAATACTGCTTCTTTTAATGCTGCTAAAATAATTTCTTCTTTATAATTACATTCTAACCAGCCATTTATAAGTTCATATTCAATTGGTGAAAGAGGTCTTGCTAATTCTTTTTCAAATATACTATATATATTGCTATCGTTTTTTTCTTCTTTTGAATCTATAATTGTCATAAATAACTTATTAAAGAATAAATCCATATTTATATATTCTTCTAATTTTCCTTCTTTATTTTTTTTAAGTTCTATCTCAATTATATTTTTCTCTTTTAAATTATTTATTAATGTTAATATTTCTGGTACTTTCATATTAACATCTTCACTAAAAATATTATAGTCACATACAATTGGTTTTTCTAAATTAATAAGATATATTAAAAATATAAGTTCTTCACTATTTAATCCAATATTTTTATAATTTTTTAGTAAGTATTGTGGTAATACATAATTTTTATCTTTTAATAAACTAATTACTTTATTATTCATAAAATCACCACCCATATATGTATTGTATCATAAAGTATTACTTTGGTATAACTATTATTTTATAATCTTCACTATTTATTTTTAAAACTACATATTCTAAACTATTTAATTTATATATGTCTATCCACTTACTATACAAATCTTCAATAAAATAATCTGGTATTTTAGCATTTTCATCGAAAAATATAACATCTATATTATCAACATCTATACTATTTATATTTAATGTATCAAATAAATATAAAAAATTACAATTATATACATTAGATATATCTTTAGTATCTTTATTATATATACAAAAAGTATAATCTTTATATTTAATTCTAGTAATATTATCTTCTTTTTTATAATTTATAAAATCAATATTAGTATCTTTAATAGAATTTAAATTTATATTATTATATTTTCCAAATAATTTTATATCATTACTTTTATTTGTTAAAGATATGAAATTATTTTCTGTATTAGTTATTAATAAATCATAATTAACAAAAGTTATTGCTATTTCATCTTTAGAAAGATTTAAATTTATTTCTTCACCATTTACAATAATATTACTAAAAGTTATATATAACATTATTAAAATAATTAGTACACATATTTTTTTCATAAAAAAACACCCTATTAAATAGTATGTTTTTTATATTTTTTTATAATATATTCTAGTATATCTTTATTATTATTTTTTAACTTATTCATAGATATTTTATATTCTATATCACTATATACCTCTTTTAACCATGGCCCTTTATCCATATTAAGACTTTTGCATATATCATCAACAGTTACATCAATTTCTTTTTTTGCGCGAATTTGAAGGTTTTTATCAAGTTTAATCAAGTATTTTTTATTAACACCTAAAATCTCCCCAGCAATACTAGTTATATATAATCCAAATTTATATATTGTATAACTATCAATCTTACCAGTTAATACTATTTGATTAACAGAAGTAATGGTACTCTTCTCTAATTTTGAAAAAGGATATTTATTAATTACATCTAATTGTGAATACATTCCAAGTATATCATTAGTTATTTTGATCTTTTTTAAATTATTAAGTTCAAGATATTTATCCATATTTAAAGAACACATTAACTTTATACCATATTTAGCATTAGTATTAGCAAATATCTTATTTAATTCATCTTTTTTTCTAAAATATGATATATCTTTTAATAAATAAGAACACTCTTTTATAGCACTTTGTAATGTAGATTCTAGTTTAAAATTAAATACAGTTGCAAATCTAATAGCACGTAACATTCTTAAAGGATCTTCTGTAAATTTATCTTTAGCATTTCCTACACACCTAATAATTTTATTATCAATATCTTTTTTTCCGTCAAAAATATCTATTATTTGACCATCTTTATTCATAACCATAGAATTAATAGTAAAATCTCTTCTTTTCATGTCCTCATAAAAACTATTTGTATAAGCTATTTCTACAGGGCGTCTTTTGACATATTTTAATTCTTTTCTAAATGTAGTTATTTCATATCTTACATCTTTATATTTTAAAGTAACCGCACCATATTTTTCTTTAGGTAAGATTGCATCATCAAATATTTTTATTAAATCCTTGGGTGTTGCCGAAGTACAAATATCAACATCATAAGAATCCCTTTTCATTACATAATCTCTTACCATACCACCAACTATATATGCCAAATACCCAGATTCTTCTATTTTATTTATTATATCTAGAGCATTCTCTTTCATTATATCACCATCACAATTATATCAAGTATCAAAAAAAAGATAAAGCATTTGCCTTATCTTAACATACTATTTTACAGCTTCTTTTAATTTGCTACCAACTTTAACTGATACAGCATTACGTGCTGGAATTTCAACAGTTTCACCAGTTTGTGGATTACGAGCATTACGAGCAGCTCTTTTCTTCTTTTCTAAAGTTAAGAATCCAACTAATGATACTTTACCTTCTTTAACTAATCCTTTAGTAACTCCTTCCATAAATGCATCTACTGCACGTCCAGCAGCAGCTTTTGATAATTCAGCTTTTTCAGCTACAAATTCGATTAAATCTGTTTTTGACATTGTTTTTACCTCCCATATATTTAAGCACATCTATGCTTACATATATAAGTTACCATGTTTAAGGCGTAAAATCAAGTATTTTGAGTATATTTTAGTATATTTTTACACAGAAATTATAATTTCCCTAAAAATAAATTTTTTATTTAAAATATAAAAAGCTATATTACTATAGCTATCATATTATTTGATCCTTTATTTACTACTTTTGTAAGTGTTGTTTGAAGCTTATATCTAATGTTTTCTGGCATCATTGCAAGTTTTGCTTGAATACCTTCTTGTACTATATTATCAAGACTACGTCCAAATATTTCAGATTTCCAAACAGATTTAGGATCAGTATCATTTTCTTTCATTAAATGATTTATTAATTCTTTACTTTGAAGTTCTGAACCAATAATAGGCTCAAATGTTGATTCTACATCTACTCTTATCATATGTATTGATGGTGCGATTGCTTTTAATTTTATTCCATATCTATTTCCGTGTTTTAATACCTCAGGAGTTTCTAATTTTAAATCTTCTATCATAGGTATAGCAACACCATATCCAGTTTGTTTAACCATTTTAAGTGCACTTTTAATATGATCATATTCCATCTTAGCTTCGCTTAATTCTTGAAATAAATTAATCATATCTGCTCTACTACCAATTTTAACACCTATTATTTCATTTAATACCTCATTATATAAAGTATCAGGACTTCTTAAATTAATAGTAACTACACCAGTTTCAGTATTAACATCTGATAAATATGCTTTTTCAATGTATTCATTTGATGTAAAGTGTTCAGTTATCTTTTCTATATCTCTTAATTTGTCAACATCACAAACGCATTCTCTTACTTTATCCATATATACTTTCTTTAACCAATGATTAGGACTTAAACATGCAATCCATTCAGGCATATTTACATTAATACTCATTACAGGAAACTCATACAAAGCTTCTTTTAATATATTATAAGAATCTTTTTCTGTCATAGTTTCAATGCTTATCGGTATTGTTGGAACATCATACTTACTCTTTATTGAACTTGCTAATCTTTCTGTTTCAGGTAACATTGGATGTGTACTATTTAAAAGTACAATAAATGGTTTACCTATTTCTTTTAGTTCATTTATTACTTGTTCTTCTTTTTCTTCATAACATTTTCTTTCTATTTCTCCAATTGAACCATCAGTAGTAACTACAATACCTATAGTTGAGTGATCTCTTATAACTTTTTCTGTACCTATTTCAGCTGCTTCAATAAATGGTATTTGTTCATCATACCAAGGAGTTCTTACCATTCTTGGCCCATTTTCATCTTCATATCCCTTTGCACCCTCAATTACATAACCAACACAATCAACAAGCCTTATACTAGTCTCAAAATTTTCTATTTTAATTTTAGCGGCATTGCTAGGCACAAACTTAGGCTCAGTTGTCATTATTGTCTTACCTTGAGCACTCTGAGGCATTTCATCTAGACATCTTTTCTTTTCATATTCATCTTCTATATTTGGAAGAACAAGGGTTTCTATAAATCTTTTAATAAAAGTAGATTTACCAGTTCTAACAGCACCTACTACTCCTAGATATATTTCTTTATTTGTTCTTTCACCAATACTTTTAATGATTTCACTTTTTTCCATATAATCCCTACTTTCTTATTATTCATTAAAATATATGATTTAAAAACAAATATAGAACAAAAAGAAAAAGTATCAAAATTGATACTATTCATACTCCATCAAAACTTTATCCTTATCTTTATATATTTTAAATACTATAAAACTACTTAAAAGTAATAAAACAAATGCATATATTATAACCGCATATATATTACCATCTAATATAATCATATTAAATATACTAAAAGAGTTATATATATCAAATTTTATTATACTGTCAAATACACTTCCTATTATCATTTCTGATACTATAGCAAAAGATATAAATGATAAATATGAAACTATTATCATTACTGAAAACTTTTTACAATACCTTGATGTGATTAATCCTATATTTAATATAAATATACTATAAAATATTGATAATACTGCACTTGTTAATGCAAATATAATATAGTTTACTCTACCATATCCAACAAATAATAAGGTGGTTTCACCCGTTTTAAATAAAATTCTACATATCAAAAGCATTAATAATATAAATGAAAAATAAACCCAACTATTATTTTTATATATGTTTAAAAAAGTATTTTTAATATAAGATTTGTAATCTGTTCTTTCTGTAATAGAATAAAGCATACCTGAGTGATAAGTTAAGAAAAAATCTTTTAATCCAAAATAAGTAATTATTATTGGATAAACAAGTATAAACACTTTGCTATTCGCATACGTTAAATATCTCCATTGTTCTATAAAATAAGTATTTTTAATAACTTCTTTAAACATCTTAAATGTCATATTAAATTCGCATTTCCACTGAATAAATGATAAAAGTGCAAATATAAAAATTATAAAAATATAAATAATCGTTCTTTTTTTCATAATAAACTCCTTTTAGCATAGCCTTCTTTATTAAAATATACCATATATAAGAAAATAAAAAAAGATATAAACTTTTGTTTATACCTTTAATTAAATTAAACTATAATTGCTGCTAGTGTTAATATAACAATATTTGCAACTGCAATTGTAAGAACTACCTTAAATGCCCATTTGAACCAAGTAGTATAATCTACTTTAGCAAGAGCAAGTCCTCCCATAATTGCACCACACGTTGGTGTAATTAAGTTTACAAGTCCATTTGCAGAAACCATGGTCATAATAGAAATTTCTGTACTATAACCTAAGTTTGCTGCTATTGGAGCAATTATTGGTGTAGATAATGTTGCAAGACCTGATGATGATGGAACTAATACAGATAATACTACATGTAATATATAGTTAAGTGGTACAAATATAACTTCTGGTAATTTTGCTAACATATCTGTTGCATTATAAATTATATAATTGTCTAGGTATGTTTGTGCCATTAATACACTTGCACCTCTTGCTACTGCTATTACTAATACTACACTCATCATATCAGATGTTCCACTTACAAATGTATCTACATATTCTTTTTCACCATATCTATTAACTATGCTAATTACTATTGACATAATTAAGAACCAAAGTGCAGATTCATAGAAATACCAACTTCCTAATGGTGCACCTGTAAGCCATCCTGTAAATCCATTAAAGAATGTTACACCAAAGTCACCCCATGGTATAAATCCTATAATCATTACTAAGAATGTTAATGCAAATAACCATAATGTAACTTTTTGTTTTGCTGTTAAAGACACTTTTTGTTTTGCCTCTTCAGCATATTTACCAAATTCATCTTCTGCTTCTTTTTGTTCTCTTAAAGATAATATTGTTGAACCTTTATCTTTTTTAACTTTTTTAGCATATGCAAGTACAAATGCTGTTGATATTGCATAAGTAGTAAGCCATAAAACTACTGCTACTAATATTATAACACCTTGACTTGCTTTAACGCCTTCTGGAAGTGCTGCTACTGCTGCACCTGTTGCAAATGGGTTAATAGTTGAACCTAAAACACCTGAACCAGCACCTAATAATATTACTGCTGATCCAACTAATGGGTCCATTCCTGCTGCAAACATAGTTGCTGCAAGAAGTACATAAAAACCAACTGTTTCTTCAAGCATTCCATATGTTGTACCACAAATTGAGAATACAAACATTAATAATGGAATTAACCATAATTCCTTTCCTTTTAATTTTTGAACTAATACTTTAATACCAGTTTCAAGAGCTTTTGTTTTGTCCATTACCTTTAAAAATCCGCCAAGTATCATAACGAATACGATAACTGGAACAGCATCTTCAAAACCAAGAATTGGAGCCATTAATACTTGTGATAATGATGCACCTACTGTGCCACTACCATTTACTAATGTTTTTCCATTAAAAGTAGCATCTGGCAATACATGTGATAAGATTGCTAATATAACTATTAGAATCATTATTATAGAATATGCCGATAGCATTGATCTACTTTTTTTCTTTTTTTCCATTTTTACTCATCTCCTTTTACTATTTTAAGACTATGGCTTAAATCTTAATTTATGTTAAAGATTAAATATAATCTTATAACCATTATTTCATAGTTGCATATACAACTGCTTTAATTGTATGTAACCTATTTTCAGCTTCATCAAATACTTTTGATTTGTCTGATAAGAATACTTCATCAGTAACTTCCATTTCTTTTAGACCAAATTTTTCATATATTTCTTTTCCTATTGTTGTATTTAAATCATGAAAAGATGGTAAACAATGTAAGAATATAGCATTCTCATGTGCTTTGTTCATCACATTCATATTAACTTGGTATGGTTTTAATAAGTTAATTCTTTCTTTCCATATTTCATCTGGTTCACCCATTGATACCCATACATCAGTATATATAGCATCAGCATCTTTAGATGCATAATCTACATCTTCAGTAAGTTCAATAACTGCTCCACTTTCTTTTCCAATTTCTAAACATTTTTCTACTAATTCATAGCTAGGCCATAATTTTTTTGGTGCACATGCTACAAAGTGCATTCCCATTTTAGCAGATACAACCATAAGTGAATTTGCTACATTATTTCTTGCATCGCCCATAAATACTAATTTTATGCCTTCTAAATGTCCAAAATTTTCTTCAATTGTAAGTACATCTGCAAGCATTTGTGTTGGATGAAATTCAGTTGTAAGGCCATTCCATACTGGTACTCCTGCATTTTTTGCAAGTTCCTCAACTATTTTTTGCTCAAAACCTCTATATTCAATACCATCATACATTCTTCCTAATACTTTTGCAGTATCTGCAATACTTTCTTTTTTACCCATTTGAGATGCAGCTGGATCTAAATATGTAACACCCATACCAAGATCAAGACCAGCAACTTCAAATGCACAACGAGTTCTTGTAGAAGTTTTTTCAAATAATAAAACTATATTTTTTCCTTCTAAATATTTATGATTTTCTCCTCTTTTTTTCTTTGCTTTTAAGTCTTTAGATAAATCTAATAAATATCTTATTTCTTCTTTTGAATAATCTAATAATGTTAAAAAGTGTCTTCCTTTTAAATTCATAAGTCCTCCCTAACTAGTGGCATACTCATACATCTAGGTCCTCCACGTCCTCTTGATAATTCTGCTCCATGCATTTCTAATACTTTTATTCCATAACTTCTTAAAGTTTTATTTGTAATATCGTTCCTATCATATACTATAACTACGCCTGGTGCGATACATAAAGTATTACTTCCATCATTCCATTGTTCTCTTTCTGCTGCTACTTTATCTCCTCCTGCACATGGAATTAAAGTTATATCACGTCCTACATATTTCTTTAAGATATTTTCTAGTGAATCTGTTATTTTCTTAACAGTTAAATCTTCATAACTATCTGGATCATCACCTTCAGTTATTTCATATACTTCAAGCGTATCCATTATTCCTGGATGATATGTAAACTTATCATAATCTATTTGTGTAAATACTGTGTCTAGATGCATAAATGCTCTACTATTTGGAATATTGAATGCTAAAACTGTATCTATTTTACAATCTTCATTCTTAAATAAATTTTTTGCAAGTTGATCTATTGCTTCTGGTTCTGTTCTTTGTGATATTCCAACAGCAAGTACATGTTCATTAATATTAAGTATATCTCCACCTTCTATATGATATGGATTATATCTATCATAATATTTTATGACAGAATCTTTATACATAGGATGATAATTAAATATATATTCTGCATATATTGTTTCTCTGTTTCTTGTTACAGAATACATTTTATTTAATGATATACCATTACCTATACTTGCAAAAGGATCTCTTGTAAAATATAAATTAGGCATAGGATCTGCAATAAATGTATCTTCTTCATCTATTAAATCAGTTAAAGACTTATCAATTTCTCTTTTATCTTTTGGAATATCAGATATTTGAATTCCTTCCATTGTCTTTAAAACTAATCTTTTATTATCATATATTTGATCTAGATACTCAATTGCAAGCTTCTTATATTTTGGTGCTTTTATACCAGCTTCATATACAAATTGCTTTATAAACTTACTTCTTATCTCATCACTAAGTGTAAGTACTTCTGCCATTAAATCTTCAAGATAAACTACTTCTACTCCATTATCTTTTAATATTTGTGCAAATTCATCATGTTCTTTTTTAGCATCAGGTAAAAAAGGTATATCATCAAATAATAATCTACCTAAAGTATCAGGTGTTAAATTAAGTAATTCCTTTCCAGGACGATGTAATAATACTTTTTTAAGTGGTGCTATCTCACTTGTTACGTTTATTTTTTTCATATTTCCCTCTTTTTCTAAAGGTTTTTTAAGAGATACCTATAAACTCTAATTAATTTTAGATAAAAATTCTTTTAATCTTTTTGATTTTGGATTATTAAATATTTCATTACTATCCCCCATTTCAACAATCGCTCCTTCATCCATGAATATTACTTTATTTGCAATATCTTTTGCAAAGTCTAATTCATGAGTTACTATCATCATTGTCATATTGGCTGACAATTTTTTCATCAGATTTAATACTTCACTTATCATTTCTGGATCAAGTGCGCTTGTCGGTTCATCAAAAAGCATTATCTCTGGAGACATAATAAGACTTCTTATTATTGCTACTCTTTGTTTTTCGCCTCCAGATAAATTTTTAGGATATTCATCTTTCTTATCAAGCAAATTAATCATACTTAATAACTCTTTTGCTCTACTCTCTGCCTCTTTTTTATCAAGTACTTTAGTTTTAACAGGTGCTAAAGTAATATTTTCAAGTACAGTTAAATTATTAAATAAATTAAAACTTTGAAAAACCATACCTATTCTTTTATGAAATTCTATACTATCAGTAATACTTTTACCTTCTAATAATACTTGTCCTTTTGTTATATCTTCTAACTTAGAAATACATCTTAAAAGTGTACTTTTACCACTTCCACTAGGCCCTATAATAACAATTATATCTTTATCGTACACATCTAAATTAATATCTTTTAGTACTTCTTTTTTATCATAATTTTTATATAAATGTTTAATTTCTAATAACTTTTTCATTTACTAAATTTCCTTTCAAATCTATTTAATAATTTAGAAAGACCTAGTGTAAGAATTAAATATATAATTGCTACTATAATAAGTGGGAAAAAGTAATCATAAGTATTAGATGCGATAATATCACTTGATTTAATTAATTCTGTTATTCCTATATATCCTGCTACTGATGTTTCTTTAAGAAGAGTAATAAATTCATTTCCAAGTGCAGGAAGTATATTTTTTATTGCTTGTGGAAAAACTATATTAAACATTTCATCTTTATAACTTAATCCAAGTGTTTTTGCAGCTTCTTTTTGCCCTATATCAACTGAATCAATACCTGCTCTTATTATTTCAGAAACATATGCAGCAGAATTAAGCCCAAATGATATTATTCCTACTATAACTATATTAATATTTACATTTTTAAATATAACATAATATAAAATCATAAGTTGTAATAATGCTGGTGTACCACGTATTATAGTTACATAAATATCACATAATTTATTTAATAATTTACCCTTATTACGTTCTTTATATCTATTTTTAATAAATGCTACTAAAAGGCCTAAAAGTATCCCTATTAATACTGCAAATAATGCAATTATAAGCGTATTTTTAAGTCCTTCTAATATATATTTATATCTATTATCATAAATTAATGTTTTATATAAACTATCTATCATAATTACCTACTCACTATATTTAATAATGTACTCATCAATCGTACCATTACTAATCATTTCTTCTAATACTTCATTTATTGTGTTTAATAATTCAGTATTACCCTTTTTTACTGCCATTCCATATTTATCTTGAAATAAAATTCCATCTAATATCTTAAGTTCACTATTGCTTTTAACAAGTTCACGTGCAGGAAGTGCATCCATTACTATACAATCACTCTTATTGTTTTTTACATCCTCTGCTGCTACTAAGAATTTTTTTAAACGATTAATTTTAGCATCTTTATAATTTTCGGTAACATAAGAATCTGCTACTGTACCAAGTTGTACTGATATCCTTTTATCTTTAATTTCATCAATGCTCTTTATATCACTATCACTTCTTACTACAACCACTTGATTAGAAGTTATATATTCTAAAGAAAAATCTACTTTTTCTTTTCTCTCTTCACTAATACTCATTCCTGCAGCAGCAAAATCTGCTTTACCAGAATTAAGTTCATTTATAATTGAATCAAATGCAATATCTTTTACAACTAATTTTTTACCAAGTTTTTCTGCAATTTTTTCTGATATTTCAATATCCACTCCTATTATCTTACCATTTTCGTAATATTCATAAGGGGCAAAACCAGCTTCTGTAACCATTACTATCTCATTTTTACTTTTTGTACATCCAACTAACATAGTTACTAAAAATAATAGTATAAATATTCTTCTCATATCTTCACCTTATCCTAATATAATTCTATCACGAATAAATATTATTGTAAATAAAAACACTAGTTAAACTAGCGATTTTCTTATATTTTTCTTAAACCATACGTTCTATATCTTTAGGAACTTTATCATTAACTATTGCTTTTACTATTTTATCTTCCTGTTCTTTTGATACACTTTTACCTGTAAGTGTACCAATCTCTTTTACTAAATCTCTTAAAGCTGTTTCATTTTTTAGATTGTTACCCTCAATTTTTTTAGCTAAAGATAAAATGGTCTCTTTATTAACATTTGTTTTTTTCTCAACTTTCTTAAAAAAATTATCACTAAAACCCATAACAGTCCTCCTACAAATATTATATGATTTTAGTTTATTTTGGTTATTAAAAAAGAGGAATTATTCTCCTCTATTCTTAAACTGCAATACAATAGGCGTTCCTTCTAATTCAAATGATTCTCTTAATTTATTTTCTAAATATCTTTCATATGAAAAATGTATTAATGTTTTATCATTTACGTGAAATAATATCTTAGGTGGTGCTATACCAACTTGATTAACATAATAAATCTTAAGTCTTTTTCCTTTATATGAAGGAGCTGGGTTTAATGTATTAGCTTCACTTATTACTTCATTTAATACACTTGTTTTTATATTTATATGTGCATTATCATATACCTTTAATACTTCTGGCATAATTGTATGAATTCTTTTTTTAGTAAGTGCACTTGTATATACAATAGGTGCATAATCCATAAATGCAAAGTGACTTCTAATCTCTTTTTCAACTAAAGACATATCTTTTGTTGATTTATCCCATTTGTTTACTACTATTACTACTGATTTACCAGCTTCAACTGCGTACCCTGCTATATGCTTATCCATTTCAATAATACCATCTTCAATATTAAGTACAACTAAACATACATCAGATCTATCTATTGCTTTTAAAGCTCTTAAAACACTATATCTTTCTACATTTTCATATATTTTTCCTTGTTTTCTAATACCAGCTGTATCTATAACAACAAAATTTCTTTTATTATATGTAAAAGGTGTATCAATTGAATCTCTTGTTGTACCGCTTACATTTGATACAATAGATCTTTCTTCATTTAAAAGAGCATTAACTAGACTACTTTTTCCTACATTAGGTCTTCCTATAACGCAAAACTTAATTACATCATCTTCATAAGTAATATCTTTTATATCTTTAAAATCTTTACATATTGCATCTAATAAATTATATATACCACTATTTTGTTCAGCACTTATAGGAATATATTCATCAAAACCAAGTTCATAAAAATTATATATGTTTTCATTTGCAACTTTAGAATCAACTTTATTAATTGCAACTATTACTTTCTTATTACTCTTTCTTAACATATCTTTAATTAAATAATCATTTGGTCCCAAATCATCTTTACCATCTACTACAAAAACTATTACATCAGCTTCATCCATTGCTAAAGATGCTTGAAGTCTTATTTCTTTATTAAAATCTTCATTGCCAATATCTATACCACCAGTATCTATTAAATGAAATTTATAATCATTATATGTAACCATACTATAGATTCTATCTCTTGTAACACCAGGTGTATCTTCAATTATTGATATTCTTTTTCCAGCCAAACGATTAAAAAGAGTGCTCTTTCCAACATTTGGTTTACCAACTAAAGCAACTGTAGGTATTTTCATACTGCCTCACCTCTCAAAAATTATATCATAAAATAAAAAATAATGAAACTAATCACTATTTTTTACTATATTTTTAATATTTTTATATATTATATCATCATAAAATTCTTCTATTTTATAATATTCATCACATAA
>HF990777.1 GCA_000436255.1 Clostridium sp. CAG:1193
AATGATATTATGGAAAATAGAGTAAGAGAATATTCATATGATTATTTTCTAAGTGGATTTAATTATATGAGTGAAGTTAGGTATGAGGAATAATGAAAGAAAGTGATACACTTTTTTTTCTTTGTGTGTAAAATTATAATAATTCATATGTAAAATACTACTAATTTTGTTGAAGATTATATAAATGTGTAGTATCATTGTATTAGTAGTATGTATAGTAAAGAAGAGGTTGAAATGAGCAGTAAAAAGTATTATAAAGACATTAATATAGTAAGAGTATTATCGTGTATAGCAGTATTGTTATATCATTTGAATATATTAAAAGGCGGTTATTTAGCGGTTTGTACTTTTTTCGTGCTTAGTGGATATCTATCATGGATGAGTGCATACAAAAGTGAAGACTTTAAAATAGGAAAGTATTATAAGAATAAATTGTTAAAATTATATCTTCCTCTTGTTATGGTTGTATTTATTACAACTGCCATTATACCTTTATTTGAAAATATACACTGGTTTAATTTAAAAAGAGAAACAACATCTGTATTATTTGGATACAATAATTTTTGGCAGTTAAATGCAAATTTGGATTATTTTGCAAGACATGTGGATTCTCCTTTTATGCATTTATGGTATATATCAATATTATTACAATTTGACTTAATTTTTCCATTTATATATATGTGGTTTAAAAATATGGAAGAAAAAACTAGTAAAATTGTTCCATGTATTATATCTACATTATTATCATTAGCATCTTTAATATATTTTTATATAATGTGTAAAAATAATTTAATGAATGCATACTATAATACATTTACAAGAGTATTTTCTATAATGCTTGGTGTAACTGCTGGAATGATTAGTATGTATTATGGAGCATTAATACCAAAGAAATTAAAAAATGTAAAAACTAGTAAAATAATATTCTATTTATATATAATTTTATTAATACTATCATTTATATTTGTAAAATCAAATTCTAAGTATTTTGCATTAAGTATAATTTTAGTATCTATAATATCATGTAGATTACTTGATTACGGAAGAATTGATACTAGTAATTTAAATAAAGTTGATAACTTTTTTAAATCACTTACTAGTATTTGTTATGAAGTTTATTTATTTCAATATCCAATAATATATATATTTCAATATATAAATGTAGATGAAAAATATAGAATATTATTAATAATATTTATTACTTTATTACTTTCATATATATTTAATATTTGTATTGTAAAAAGAAATAAGAATAAAAATAAGTTTAAAAATATTTTATTTGTATTAATAATTTTAGTATCTTTATATGGAGCATATAATTATATAACTGCAATAGATTATCAAAAAGAAATGGATAAGCTAAAAGAGCAACTTGCTATTGCAGAAAGTGAAATGATAAAGAAACAAGAAAATTATAAAAATCAAATAAAAGAAGAAGAAGAAAACTGGATTAAAGAATTAAACAATTTAGATAATGTAGATAATTATAAAAAATATATTAGCAGTCTTAATGTAGTAGGTATTGGGGATTCAGTAATGCTTGGTGCAGTAAATAATTTATATAATACATTTCCAAATGGATATTTTGATGCGAAAGTTTCACGTTCAATGTGGACAGGCATTACATTATTAAAAGAATTAAATGAACAAAATAGATTGGGAGATCCTATCGTTATGCATTTAGGTGCGAATGGTGATTGCTCAAAAGAATGCAAAATTCAAATTATGAAAGAATGCAAAGATAGAACAGTATTTTGGTTAAATACAACTAATTTAACGAGTGTTAATGATAGTTTAAAAGAGTTTGCAAAGGATTATCCAAATTTACATATTATAGATTGGTATAGTGCTTCAAAAGGACATTCTAACTGGTTTTATGCAGATGGAATACATTTACCAGAAGCAGGAAGAGAAGCTTATACAAAACTTATTTATGATAATATATATGAGGTTTACAAAAAAAAATATAAAGAAAAAAGAGATGCATTAGTTAATGAACATAAAGAAGAATTAAAAAGTAGAATTAGTTTTTATGGAAATGATATATTATTCTATAATTTTGATGCATTAGAAAGTAATTTTGAAAGTGCAAGATTATTTGTTTCAAAAGATTATACATATAAAACTTTAAAAGAAAAAATAGAAAGTTCAGTCAAAGAAAATACTTTATCAAATAAAATAGTTTTAGCGTTTGATAATAGTATGAATATGGATTTAAAAAGCTATCAGGAAATAATTGAATTATGTAAAGATAGTACTATATATATAGTATCAACATCTAAACTTACTAATAGTTTAAATAATTATAGTAATGTTAAAATAATTAACTTCTATAGTGATATAG
>HF990778.1 GCA_000436255.1 Clostridium sp. CAG:1193
AACAATACCAAGTAGTGTAACAAGTATAGGATATATGGCATTTTATGGAAATCAACTAACATCAATAACGCTATCAAACAGTGTAACAAGTATAGGCGATGATGCATTTAGTAGCAATCAACTGACATCAATAATTATTCCGAATAGTGTAAAGACTATCGGTACAAATGCATTCTCTAGTAATAAACTAACATCTTTAACACTATTAGATGGTGTAACAAGTATAGGCGATGATGCATTTGATAGAAATCAACTAACAGAGGTGACAATACCAAGTAGTATAAAGACTATCGGTGCAAATGCATTTGCTAATAATAAGTTAACTAAAATTGCGTTTCCAAGTACGTCACTAACGATAGGATGTGGTGCATTTGGTGGAAATCCAATTACTAATGGTGGAACATATACTTATCCATCAAATGTTACAGTTGGGGTATGTTAATAATATTAATTTTAAAGCGTCAGATTATTGGCGCTTTTTTCTATAGTTTTACTTATTTTATAATACATGATATAATTATAATGGTGATATGATATGTATGAATTTAAAGTAGATATAAGTTGTGATGAGTATAATAGTTTTGTAACTAATTATAGTTGTGCTCCTATCACACAGGATTATAGATGGGCTAATGTAAAGGAAGGCTGGGATCATACTTTATGTGCTTTGTACAAAGATAATGTTATTGTAGGTGCTGCTTTACTTCTTATTAAGAGGTTTCCTTTAAATTTAAAAATGATTTATAGTCCTAAGGGATTTTTACTTGATTATACTAACATAGATGATTTAAAAGAGTTTACTAAAGGTATTAAAGAGTATGCTAAAAAAATACATGCGTTTGTCGTAAAAATAGATCCTTGTATTGCAATTAGTGAGGAATATTATGATACTTTAATTAAAAAGGATACTAAAAAGTGTGCTAAAAATTATAGTGTTAACAGTAATATAAAGATGGATAATTTAAAAAAGTGTGGTTATATTCATTGTGGATTTAAGAGTAAAGTGGGTGCATATATTCAACCTAGAGTTAATATGGCAATTAGTTTAATTAATGAAAATAATGAGCAATTAACAGAAACTGAACTTTTAAATAATTTTAAGAGAAATGCTAAAAGATATCATGGGGAGTTTCAAACTAAAAGAGGTGTATCATTTATATGCTTACATGATAATTCATACATAGATGATTTTTATCGTATAATTAAAAGTACCGAAGATAGGCAAGGGATATCTTTAAGAAGTAAAGATTATTTTAAAAGAATAATGTCATCTTTTAAGGAAGATGCTTATATGTATATAGCAAGAGTTGATGTGGATAAATTTATAAGTTTTTTAAAATGTGAGATTGAAAAAGAAAAGGATGATACTTTAAAAGAAAAATATAAAAGTCAACTTGATGATGCTTATACTGCTAAAGAAAAGTATGGAAATGTTATTTCTATCGCATCAACTCTTGCAATAGTTCCACCAAATAAAAGTGGTATAAAGAAAGTAGAATATTTATATGCGGGTACGTTTGAAGAAGTGTTTCCATATTTAAATACAAATGCAAGTGTACATATTAATAGTTTTATTGATATGTTAAATAAAGGATATAGTTATGCTGATTTAGAAGGCGTTGATGGTGATTTTTCTGATCATTTATCAAAGACTAAGGCTAAATATAATCCGGTTGTTTTAGAGTTTGTTGGTGAATATGATTTGTCTATTAACAAATTTTGGTATTTTATATTTTCTAAATTTAGTGTACAATTAAAGAGAGTATATAGATTAATAAAGGGAGTGAATAAATGAAAAAGTTAAGTATGATTTCTTTAATCTCGTTATTTACAGTATCTATGTTTATAGTTTTTCCATCTAATGTAAGTGCTAAAACGCTTGCAGATTTAAGGCGTGAATTAAATGAAATAGAAAAAAGAGAGCAAGATAATAATAATAGTATTAATATGACTAGTGCAGAAATTCAAAGAGTTCAAAATGAAATAGGTAGTATATATAAAGAAGTTGATACTATTACTAAAGATATAGCAACTGCTACTGAAGAGATAAAAGAGTTAAATGAGAAAATAGAACAAAAGGATGAAAGTACTAAAACATTACTTGCATCTCTTCAAAAAACTGAAGGCAATTCTTTTTACATTGAATATTTATTTGGTGCTGAAAGTATTGAAGATTTTATATATAGATATGCAATTACTGGTCAGTTAACCGAATATAATAGTGATCTTATAAATAAAATGCAAAGCATGATAAAAGAAAATGAAGAAAAAAAAGTTACACTTGCTAATAGACAAAAGGATTTAGAGAGTAGGCAAAAAACTTTGACTGAAAAAATATCTCAATTAACTTTAGATAAATTGGAATTAGAGGATGTTGGTTCATCAATTGAAGATGAGATTAGAAATGCTAAACAAGTAATTAAAATGTATATTGATGCTGGTTGTGGTGAGAATGAAGATATTAATACATGTGCTAATAAATTATTACCACCAGATACTAGTTTTTGGAGACCATTTAGTTATGGATATGTAACTAGTGAAATGGGATATAGAGATCCAATATATAATTCAGCGGGTGAAATGATTACATCAGCAGGTTTGCATGAGGGAATTGATTTATCTAATAACTTAGGATATAACAATGCAATATATGCAATAGCAAATGGTAAAGTTGTTGCTACATGGTATGATCAGTGGGGAGGAAACCAAATAACAATACACCATAAAATAAATGGTAAGACTTACTCATCTTCATATGCACACTTAAGTAAGATTTTAGTTAAAAAGGGTGATATAGTTACTAAGGATTCTGTAATAGCAATGATGGGTGCTACTGGTCAATATGTAACTGGACCTCATTTACATTTATCAATATCTACAGGACTTAGATTTACTGAATATGCTGGTTATGCACCATATTTAGCAAGATGTGTAAATCCGAGAACATTAATTAATATTCCGAGTAGAGGTTCTTGGAGTGATAGGGTAACTTATTATAGATAAAATAATAAAACTATGCATTTTTGCTTAGTTTTTTTCTTCTTATGTGATAAAATAATACTTAGGTGGTAGTATGTCTAAAATAAAGATAATGGATGAGATACTTGCTAATAAAATAGCTGCTGGAGAAGTTGTTGAAAAGTGTGTTAGTATAGTAAAAGAATTAGTAGAAAATAGTATAGATGCTAAAAGTACGATTATAAAAATAGATTTACTTGGAAGTGGAATAGATGAGATTAAAGTAACTGATAATGGTTGTGGTATGAATAAGGAAGATGCATTACTTGCATTTTCAAGGCATGCTACTAGTAAATTATTAAGTGAAGATGATCTATTTAAAATAAATTCTTTAGGTTTTAGAGGAGAAGCTCTTCCATCAATTGCATCAGTTAGTGAGGTATCACTTAAAACAAGTACAGGTGATGTAGGAACACACATAGTAATTAAAGGGGGGAAATTAATTACTAATGAAAATAGTGAAGCAAGATGTGGTACAGAAATAACTGTAAGAAAATTATTTTATAATACACCGGCAAGATTAAAACATTTGGGAAGCTTATATTCTGAACTTGCCAATATAGTTGATTTTGTAAATAAGATTGCATTATCTTACCCAGATATATCTTTTACATTGACAAACGATGGTAAAACACTTTTAAATACAGATGGAAACGGGAATTTACTTAAAGTAATTAATAGTATATATGGAATAGATGTAACTAAGAAAATGATAGAAATTAATAATACTGATGGCGAGTATGAAATATATGGTTATATAAGTATGCCTGAAGTAACTAAGAGTAGTAGAAATAGTATTGTTACAATAGTAAATGGAAGAGTAGTTAGAAACGTAGAAGTTAATAGATGTATAAATGATAGTTATCATACTTATAAACCAGAAGATAGATATCCTATTGTAATACTTAAAATAGAAGTTGATACATCGTTAACTGATGTTAATATACATCCAACTAAACAAGATATTAAATTTGGAAAATTAGAAGAATTAAAAGAATTAATAAGTAGTACTATAATTGATGCATTAAATAAAATAAGATTAATTCCAAAAATAGAAAATAAAGAAGAGGATATCCCTGTATTAAATAAAGTTATCACACCTATTAAAGGAGATACTAAAGAAATAGAGGATACTAAAAATAAATATGAAGAGATTTCTTTAAATTTAGAATTTAAAGAAGAAGAAAGTAAATATAAAGTAGAATATAAAGAAGAGTTAAATGAGGAAGATAAAAAAGTACCAATGATGTATCCAGTTGGACTAGTAAAAGGGACATATATAGTGTGTCAAAATGAAGAAGGTATGTATTTAATAGATCAGCACGCTGCAAATGAAAGAGTAAACTATGAATATTATTATTATGCACTAAATCATAGTAATGATGAAATTGATATGTTAATACCTTTAAACTTAGAGCTTCCATATAATGAATATATTATAGTAAAAGAAAATTTAGAATTACTTAGAAGTATGCATTTTAATATAGAAGAGTTTGGTGTTAATTCATTTATTATAAGAAGTCATCCAACTTGGTTACCAAAGGGGAATGAAGAAGTTGCAATAAGAAAAATAATAGATTTAATTGTAGTAAAAGAACGCAATTTTGATAGATTAAAATTTAATGATAGAGTGGCAATGACAGTAAGTTGTAAAGCAAGTATAAAAGCTAATGATAATATAAGTTTAGAAGAAATGGAAAATTTAATTAGTAGGTTAAGAAAGTGTAAAAATCCATATACATGTCCACATGGAAGACCAACAATTATATTTTATTCAAATTATGAACTTGAAAAATTATTTAAAAGAGCTATGTAGGAGGTTTAAAAATGAAAAATAAATATTTAGATTTAGGTATTAAAGAAAATAATCCAATATTCTTACCAGTATTAATTTATCTTAATGAAAAGGGTTATGCATATGCAGTAAATATGCGTGATGAATTATGTGTATCAACAGAGGAAATAAATAAACTTTATGAATTTCAAAGTGAAATTGGATATATTGGTAGAGCATTTGATAAAGGAAAAGCTGTATATTATTTAAATGAAAGAGGAATAGAAGCTTGTAATTTTTTAACTGAAGAAATGAGAAAAGTAAGAAAAGCTGATACAGAATATAAAAAATATGTAAAAAGAATGAGTGAAAAAAGAAGTGAAAAGTAAGATTATAGTTATAGTAGGACCCACTGGAGTAGGTAAAACATCACTTAGTTTATCTTTAGCAAAAAATTATAATGCCGAAATAATAAATATAGATGCAATGCAAATATATAAAGAAATGAATATTGGAACAGCAAAAATAATGGATACTAAAGGTATACCACATCATTTACTTAGTATAAGAAGTGTAAGTGAACCATATTCTGTATATGAATATCAAAAAGATGCAAGAAAAATATTAGATGAATTTATAAAGAATAATAAAAATGTAATTATAGTCGGTGGATCTGGATTATATGTAAAAGCATTGCTTTATGATTATAAATTTGATGTAGAAAATGATAATAATCAATATGATAATCTTTCTAATGAAGATATATATACTGAAATAAAAGAGTTAAATAATGAAGTAGATATACATATTAATAACAGAAAAAGACTAGTAAGAATGTTAAATAAATTAAAGAATAATAATAAGTTAGATAATAATGGGGATACATTACTATATGATAATGTTTATTTTATAGGTTTATCTACAGATAGAACTACTCTTTATAAAAGAATAGATGAAAGAGTAGATGAAATGGTTAAAGAAGGTCTTATAGAAGAGGTTAAATCTTTATATGATAAAAATATAAATACAATTCCTATAAATACAGCAATTGGATATAAAGAATTATATAAATATTTTGATTCTAAAATAAGCAAGGAAGATGCGATTGATTTAATTAAAAAGAATAGTAGACATTACGCTAAAAGACAATATACTTGGTTTAATAATAAAATGAATATTAAATGGTTTGATGTAGATTTTAATAATTTTGAAAATACTATAAAAGAAGTTATAAAATATATAGATTAAATTAAAATATATGATATAATTATATTAGGAGATGATGCTATGAAAGATATAAATATATTACTTAATAATGGAGTAAATTTAAATAAGAGTTTAGAATTGTTTGGAGATCAAGAAACTTATGATGAAACTTTAGAAGAATTTTTAAATGGAGTAAATGAAAAAATAAAACTAATTAAAGAATTTAAAGAAAAATCAGATATGGCTAATTATGCTATATATGTTCATTCATTAAAAAGTGATGCTAGATATTTCGGATTTGATGCTTTGGCAGATGTTGCTTATAATCATGAACTTGCAAGTAAATCAAATGATTTGGGTTATGTATTTGACAACTTTGAAACACTTATGAACGAAGCTAGAAGAGCAATTAATATAGCATGTACTTACCTTGGAAAAGAAGGAGTTAAAGAAGAAAAGAATGTTACTCCTGATGCATTAAAAAAATCAATATTAGTTGCAGATGATTCAGATGTAATTATTTCTTATGTAAAGAAAATATTTAGTAATAATTATAATGTTATTACAGCAAGTGATGGTGGAAAAGTAATAGAAATAATAAATAGTGAAGAAGGAAATAAAGTAGTTGCATGTTTACTTGATTTAAATATGCCTAAAGTAGATGGATTTAAAGTATTAGAGTATTTTAAATTCAATAATTTATTTGATAAAATACCAGTATCAATAATAACAGGAATAGATAATAAAGAAACACTTGAAAAAGTTTTTGAATATCCTATTATAGATGTATTATCAAAACCATTTAATGAAGCAAATGTAAAAAGATTAGTTGAGAAAACAATTAATAAAGAAATGTAAAATAAAAGGCTTACAAATGTAAGTCTTTTATTCTTCTATAAAATTATATATTGTACTATCAAATAAATGATCAATTTTATCTTTTTCATCATTAGTATTTTGTAACTTTGATGTAGTAATTAAATAATAATCATGCAAAAGTAAATCTTTATCTAAATTATTAATAGGATCATCCCAAGTTAAATCTAAATGTAACCATTTATTATTTAAATGTACTAAATTCCATATATGATTTGAATTAGATATTCTTAAATTTTCTACCCCGATTTTATCTAAAAGCAAACTAGCTGCATCTGTATATCCATTACAAGTAGCAAGCCCGTTAAAAAATGGTCCAATTGCAGTTGATGAATCTGTAATCTCTTCTTTATTTTCATCATCTTTATTATATTTAGTATTATTTATTATGTAATCATGTATTTTCTTTATATTTTCTTCTTTAGTTTTATTTGGATCAATTATTTCATCGTATATTTCATTAACCCTATTTTTAACTCTTTCAATATCTTTGCTACTATAAACTCTTTCGACATGCAAAGTTATTTTTCCACTAGAAGTATATGTAGTTTTAATACTTTTAAATGAATTATATACATTTACAAAATTATTCATCTGAGATAATAAAGAAGTATCATCATTAACATTAATTATATCATCAATGCAATTTTTGTATTCTTTATCGCAATAAAATGTAAAATCATCCATTCCAGAATATATTATAGTATAGTAAATATTTTTAACTTCATCTTTATTTTTAGGTACAAAGTCATCAGTAAGTTTAATAAAATCAATATTAACATCTTTTTTATATTCATTATTTATAAGAGTTGATGGAGACCTTTTATAGTAATCAACTAATGTATCAATTACTTTATTTTCATTTAAATATCCATAAGCAAAAACGGATACTCCAAAAATTGCAAAGACCGCAACAAAAAATTTTAGTATTTTCATATTTTTTCACCTAGTATTATTATACATTAAAAATAATAAAAAAAGAAGTAAATATTACTTCGTATTTACTTTTTTCATAAGACGTGATTTTTTTCTTGCTGCAGTATTCTTTTTAATAACGCCAGCTTTTACAGCTTTATCAATCTTTTTAATAGCGTCTTTTGTTAAAGCTTCATTAGTTAAATCTTTATTTGCTTTTTTAACTGCAGTTCTCATACTTCCTCTTGGAATTATGTTTTCAGCACTTTGTCTTTTTATAGTATTAACACGCTTTTTAGCACTTTTTATATTTGGCATACTTTTCCTCCCTCATTTAAACACATCAATTTTAACAAATATATGTCAAAAAATCAATAATTTTTACATAAATTATTGCAGTTTAAACTAAATACTGATATATTTGTAATAGAAAGTGAGGTAATAAGATGTACGGGGAAGGATATTATACTGATATTCCATCATCTGTTGATAGTAGCGTTATAGCAGGTGTATTTGCTTTTTTAGGTATATGGATTATATTTGCATTAGCATTAACAGTATTCTTAATAATATGTAATTGGAAAATTTATAAAAAAGCAGGTCGTGAAGGTTGGGAAGCAATAGTACCAATATATAATATAATTGTTAAATTTCAATTTTTGAATATACCTATGTGGGTATTAATATTATGTTTTATTCCAGGTGCAAATGCAGCAGTTCCTATAATAACAGCAATAAATATGGCTAAAAAGTTTGGAAAAAATGGTGGATTTGCAGTAGGACTTATATTTTTACCAATTATATTCTATCCAATATTAGCATTTGGTGATGCAATGTACGTGGAAAAAGAACCAGGTATATTTGAACAAAATAACAACATGAATAACAACATGAACAATAATATGAATTATAATAATGCTAATTATAATAATATGAATAACAATCCTAATTTAAATACTAGATATTGTGTATATTGTGGTAGTCCAATTAATGGTAAATTCTGCTCTAATTGTGGAAAAGAAAATAATTAAAAAAGATAATCAAATTATCTATGACTTATACGTTTTTGTATAAGTCTTTTTTGATTATCTTCTTTTAAAGTAAAATCTTTAAATCTTTTTTTAACATCATCACTAGGAGTAATTAAAGCATCAGTCGCATGTATGGCATAAAATGCATTATTAATAATATTATCATTAGACAAATATATGCCATTTATCGTATTTAAATATTCATAATAATTAAAATCCTCCAAGTTAAAAGCAATGCCTTCATCTTCATTAACCGCACACCAACATCTATTTATAGTTGAAGTGTCAATACGCACACATTTATTACCCTGCTTTTTTACTCTTGCAATAACGGTATCCATAAGTTTATACATAACCTCACCACCATCTACAAGTATTATAATATATATAAAATAAAACATCAACTTTAACTTTTTTCTACAATATATTCACAAGATAAAACTTATTATATTACTGGTGATAATATGAAAAAATTATTTATAACTTTACTAGTTACGGGATTAATAAGTTATTTGTTTGGAAATTATATATTTACAACCTATAAAAAAAATTTAGAAAATGTAGTAAAAAGAGTATCTAGTACATATGAAACAGTATATATGCTTCAGTATGGAAGCTATAAAAATAGAGAAAAAGCTCTTGATAATGACTTAGAAGTTAGTTATATATTAGAAAAAGAAGATGGTTTCTATAAGATTTATATAGGGGTTACAAAAAATTTAGAAATTGCTAATAAAATTAGGGGAATTTATAAAAAAACGGGGAATGATATATATATAAAGGAAAAACTTATTAACGATATTGAATTTCTAAGTTTTCTTGAAAGTTATGATGAGACTATACTTAAATCAAATGATGAAGAGACTATTAACGTTGAAAATGATGTAATTAATAAGTATAAGGAGTTGGTATTAAATGAGTAATGTTATGATTAAGGATTTACCTAATAATGATAAACCAAGAGAAAGATTAATTGAACTAGGTGAAAGAAATGTTTCTAATGAAGATTTAATTTCAATAATATTAAAAACAGGTACTAAAGATAAATCAGTAAAAGATTTATCTAACTTAGTACTTAGTAATTTTAGTGATATAACAGAAATGAGAAACATAAAACTAAATACTATTACTAAAATTAATGGTATAGGGAAAGTAAAAGCACTTGAATTAATCGCTGCGATTGAACTTGGAAGAAGAGTATATAAAGATAAATTAGAAAGTAATCAAAAATTAACTACAAGTAAGGCAGTATATGAATATTTTAAAGATTTAAAAGATTTAAAACAAGAACATTTTTATGCAGTATATTTAGATAGCAAGAAAAGAATAATTGATAAAAAACTACTTTATATAGGTTCTTTAAACGGAAGTGTAGCACATCCAAGAGAAATATTTAAAAATGCGTATTTATCAAGTGCATCGTCAATTATATGTATTCATAATCATCCATCAGGAGATCCTAATCCAAGTAAGGAAGATATAATGTTTACAAAAAACTTAAAAGAAATAGGTAAATTTCAAAATATACCAGTAGTAGACCATATAATTATAGGGAACAATAACTATTATAGTTTCTTTGAAGAGGGGATATAATGTATAAAAAAAGAAGAAATAGTGATGAAAACCTTTTATATATTTTACTTTTAGTATTTATACTTACAATAATATTTACAGGATTATCTAATACATTAAGAGATTCATTTAACGTGATAAAAGGTAGTATAACTACAAAAAATAAAACTATTGAAGTAACAGATTTAAGTTTAAAAACATATATATATAATTTAGAAAAAGAAATGGATGAAATGAGTAATTTGTTAAAATTAAATAAAAATGAAAAATATAAATGTGTGAATGCAAATGTAATAAACAGAAATCCATCTTTTTGGTATGAAAGTGTTACTATAAATAAAGGATCTTTAGATAATATAGAAAAAGACAATATAGTAATTAATAACATAGGTGTAATTGGTAAAATAAACAAAGTATATAATAATTCATCAGAAGTATCTTTTATTACAAATGTAAATAGTAAAAATAAAACAACAGTAGCAATTAAATATAATGATGAAATAGTATATGGTACAATAAGTAAATATGATTATAATAAAAAAGAATTAATTGTAAGCGAAATAACTACTAATATTGAATATATAGATAATATGGAAGTTTTTTCTTTAGATCTTAATAATAATAACTTAAGTGGATTATTAATAGGGAAAGTAATTAAAATAGAAAAAGATAAAAATGACTTATCAAAAATAGCAGTAGTAAAACCAGTAGTAGATTTTAATAGTATTAAATATGTATGTGTGATGGTTAAATGATATATTTGCTTATAATTTCTATTTTAATTACACCAATACTTACTAATATTAATTTTTATTTTGTATCATTTTCAATATTCCCTTTACTTTTATCAATTTTATTATTATATAAAAAATGTAGTGGTAAAGGGTTATTTACTTATAGTATAATTGCAGGTATTTTATTTGATATATTTTATAGTGATATAAAATTAAATTTTATTATATATCCAATACTTACTATATTAATACTAATTATATTTAATAATATAAAATACAAACTAAATACCTTACTAATTACATCAATGTTTATTATATTTATCTATTTAAATATAACATTTTTAATATATAAAATATTTAATATGCAAACAGTCGCATATTCATATTTTTTATCTAAATTAATATTTATATATATATTTAATGCATTAT
>HF990779.1:0-2868 GCA_000436255.1 Clostridium sp. CAG:1193
TGGAAGATATTGAATCTTTTATGAAAGAACTTGGTAATTCATTTAGTTTTATAGGTAGTGAATATAAAATTAAAATAGGAGACAGAAATCATTATATTGATTTGTTATTATTTAATATAAAGTTTAATTGTTATGTGGTTGTAGAATTAAAAGTAACAGAATTTAAAGTTGAATATATATCACAAGTTCAAAAATACATGAATTACATAGATAAAAACATAAAAGAGATAAATAATAATGATACTATTGGTATACTTGTTTGCAAAAAAGAGAACCGTTTTGTAATAGAATATTGTTCAGATGATAGAATTGCTGTAAGAGAATATGAGTTAGTGTGATATAATTATCTTGGATGTGAATAATATGAAAAAGATACTTAGTTCGAGTGATTTTATAAATGAAAAATCTAAATAAGTATGTATTTATAATTAATGATTAATAAAAAAATAAATAAGTTGTAACAAAAATTATAAACTGTACATAATATATAGTGTAACACTTATTAAGTGTTTATATAGATCGAGCCCATTAAATGGGTTCTTTTTTTAATTATTATGATATAATTAAAAGGGTGAGTTGTATGAATAAAATTTACTTAGTTTATGGTGATGAACCATATTTAATAGATGAATATATAAAAAAAATAGAAAAAGAATATAGTGATTATGAAAAAGTTTGTTATGATATGCTTGAGGTTAATGTAGAAAATGCTATATATGATGCATTGACTATATCTTTATTTTCTTCAAATAAATTAGTAATATGTAATAATTCAGTTTTTTTAACAACACAAAAGTGTGAAATAGAGCACAATACTGATTCTATTTTAAAATATCTTTCTAGTAATACTGATAGTATACTTATATTTACTGTTAATACTGCACTTGATAAAAGAAAAAAATTAGTAAAAGAGTTAGAAAATAAAAGCGAAGTTAAAGTTTTTAATAAATTAAAAGATTATGAACTAAGTAAATTTATTAAAGATTACTTAAAAAAATTTAGTTTTAATATAGTTAACGATGCCTTAAATTTATTTATAAATAAACTTAATGATGATTTATATGTAATAACTAGTGAACTTGATAAAATGATTTTGTATAAAGATAATAAAAAAACTATTAATTTAGATGATGTTAGATTAGTTACGTCAAAAATAATTAATAGTGATATATTTGATTTAATAGATGCGATTACTAAAAAGAATATAAATGAAGCACTTGCTCTTTATGATGATTTAGTTCTTATGCAAGAAGAAGAGATAAAACTTATTGTAATACTTGCAAATCAATTTAGACTTATTTATCAAGTTAAAGAAATGTATAAAATGGGGTATAGCGAATTAGATATAGCTAATAGTTTAGATGTTCATCCATATAGAGTTAAATTAGCTAAAAATATTGATATATCTAGTAATGATGCCATTAAATATTTAAGAAAGTTAGCAAATCTTGATGAACTTATAAAAACTGGTAAAATTGATAAAAAAGAAGGCTTTTATAAATTTATGTTAAGTATTTAAAAACTACACATTTTGTGTAGTTTTAATATTTATATTTTTCTATATAATCCAATTGCTTTACCAAGTATAGTAACGTTTTTAAGTATTATTGGTGCCATTGTATTATTTTCTGGCTGTAATCTAAAATATCCATCTTCTTTATAAAATGTCTTTAAAGTAACCTCGTTTTCATCAGTCATAGCTACTACTATTTCACCATTTCTTGCAGTATTGCATCTTTCTACTATAACTATATCTTTATCTAGTATACCAGCATTTATCATTGATTCTCCACTTACATTTAAAGTAAACACTTCCTTTTTAGCAGGAATTAAATATGCAGGTAATGAAAAATATTCATTAGGATTTTCGATAGCTTCTATTGGACTACCGGCAGTTATTTTTCCAAGAAGTGGAACTTCTACAATACTTTCATCTTTAGGAATAAATTCATTTTCTACTAATAATTCAATAGCTCTATTTTTGCTTCCATTTTTTCTTATATATCCTTTATCTTCAAGCTCTTTTAAATGCGTAAATGTTGTTGCAGGGCTAGTTGTTCCAAGTGCTTCACCTATTTCTCTTACAGTTGGTGGGTATCCTTTTTTAACCATAAACTCTTTTATTACATTAAGAACATCTTTTTGTCTTTTAGTTAAATCATCCATAATATTTACCTCCATTTACATATTAACATACATTTTACGCTTTGTCAAACCTTTGTTCGAAAAATGTATTGACACGAATAAATGTTCGTGTTAAAATTTAGGTACAGTGATAGGAGGAATAGATATGGAGTTTTTAAAAAATAATAAGGGTTTGGTAATATTTTATTTATGCGTTACTATATTTTCAGTTGCATGGGTTTTGAATGTTGATAAAACAAATGATAAAATGATGATGGAGAAAAATCCATATATATTATCTGTAAATAATTAGTTTCAATTTATTAATTACTTTGATATAATTAACATATGAGGTGTAATTTATGGATGATATAAAAATAGTTAATAGTTTAAAAGGGTTATCTATAGATATGATAAATAATGCTAAAAGTGGGCATCCTGGAGTTAGTTTAGGTGCTACTAATATTATTTATACATTATATAGTAGACATATGAATGTAAATGTTAATGATGATAAATGGATAAATAGAGATAGATTTGTTTTATCAGGAGGGCATGCATCAGCACTTTTGTATAGTATGTTATATTTTATGGGTTTTTTAACACTTGATGATTTAAAAGGTTTTAGATGTATTAATTCTAAAACTCCTGGGCATCCTGAAATAACTACACCTGGAGTTGATATGTCTACTGGTTTATTAGGTGAGGGAATATCTAATGCAGTAGGTTTTGCAATTGCAGAAA
>HF990779.1:2888-26182 GCA_000436255.1 Clostridium sp. CAG:1193
GAAAGATATTATAATAACACAATAACAAATAAAGATATGATTAATTATTATACATATGTGATGTGCGGTGATGGAGACCTTATGGAAGGTGTTAGTTATGAGGCTTTATCTTTAGCAGGTACATTAAACTTAAATAAATTAATTATATTATATGATTCAAATAGTGTAACATTAGATGGAAGTACCGATATTACATTTAATGAAGATATTCATCTTAGATTTAAATCTATTGGATTTAATTATATTAAAACAAGTAATAACATAGATGATATAGATAATGCTATAAAAGAGGCTAAAAATAGTAATAAACCTACATTAATTGAGGTAAAAACTCTTATAGGTGAAGGATCACTTCTTGAAGGAACTAATAAAATACATGGGGGTATTATTACAGAAGAAGATACATATCAGTTAAAAGAGAAATTAAATTTAAGTACAATACCTTTTGATATAGATATAAATTTAGTAAGTGAATTTAGAGATAAAATTAAAGAAAGAATGCATTCTAAGTATGAAAACTGGAAAAGCATATTTTATACAAGTAGTGATCTTGTAAAATTTTCAAATAGTATTGATTTATTATCTTTAGTTAATCCTTTTTATGAAAAGATGGATGAATCTATGAGGGACACTAATGGTAAAATTATGAATGTAATAGGTTCAAATTTATATACATTTATTGGTGGAGCAGCAGATACATCATTATCAACTAAAACAAAAATATTAAGTAGTAAAATGTTTAGTAGAAATGATTATAGTGGTAAAAATATATATTATGGGGTAAGAGAGCATGCAATGGCAGGAATTTCAAATGGTCTTGCTAGTGCAGGATTATTACCTTTTGCATCTACATTTTTAGTATTTTCTGATCATATGAAGCCTTCAATAAGAATGAGTGCACTTATGGATTTACCAGTAACATATGTATTTACACATGATTCAATAACTATAGGAAGTGATGGAGCAACTCATGAACCTGTTGAACAGTTGGATTCTTTAAGGAGTATTCCTAATTTTAGAGTATTTAGACCTGCTGATGCAAGAGAGATATTAGGAAGTTGGAATGAAATTTTAAATAATCCTAAACCAAGTGCAATAGTATTATCAAGAAATAACACGCCTTTACTTAAAAATAGTGATGCTAAAAGTGTATCTAAAGGGGCATATATAGTAAAAAAAGAAAACGGAAGATTAAGTGCAATAATTATTGCATCTGGAGAAGAAGTAAATACAGTAGTTAAAATAGCAGAAGAATTAGAAAAAGATAAAATATATTTAAGGGTAGTAAGTATGGTATCAGAATCTTTATATGAACAAACTTGTAATGAGTATAAAGCAAGCATTTTACCAAATGGATATAAATGTATAGTTGTTGAATATTCAAATAGTAACTTATGGTATAAATATATACAAAATAAAAACTATTTAATTAATTTAAATAGTTTTGGTAAAAGTGGTACAAAAGAAGAGGTGTTAAAATCATTTAATTTAGATTATGAGACTCTAAAAGAACGTATAAAAGAATTAGTAAAATAATATTCGACAAAAAAATGCCTTATAAAGATATATAGTATTTATGAGGTGACATATGAGGACATATTATGCGTTTATTATAAAGGATTCGCTTATGCATTTTTATATGAAAAGGCCATATTCTTTATATAAAATATTAGAAGAAGTATATAACTTAAAAAACAATGATATAATACTTGGCTATAGGCTTTTAGAACAAGTAACCACGCCATTTGGAATAAAAAAGACAAATAAATTTATATATAAAAATCATTATGATGAATTATCTTATTCAAGGAATGAGAACAATCACATGATCAAAAATTTATATAGTGAAGAAATAACATTACTTAAAGTATTTAATTCACACGTAAGAATAAAATCAAATGTAAACTATTCATCATTCTTTAATTCTATAAGACTATATAATAAAAATATATTTGTATGTGATTTTGAAAATAAAGATTACTTTTGGATAGATAAAATTAAACTTGAAAGTATTGTATAAATAAGTATTTTTTACTATAATTAATTAAGGAGGTAAATTATGGAATTTTTACTTGATGTATTAAAAATATTAGTGGGTGTAATAATTGGTGCAGTAATAGGCTTTTTTGTAGCAAGAAAATATATGCAAAAGTATTTAAAGAAAAATCCACCAATTAATGAACAAATGATTAAGATTATGATGCAACAAATGGGAAGAACACCAAATCAAAAGCAAATTAATCAAGTTATGAAAGCAATGAGTAAACAAATGTAACTCATTGCTTTTTTTATAAAAAAAATAAGGACTTAAGCCTTATTAATTAAAAACTCTGGTAGTTTATGAGGAGTATCTCCTTTAATTGCAATATCATATATTATATTTATAATTGGCATATCAATTTTTTTATTTTTTACAAGTTTATGAATAGACAATAAAGCATAGTATCCTTCAGTAGTATTCTTATTTAAGTATTCATCAATCTCTTTTTTATCTTTTTTTAAACCAAGCATTACTCCGAATTTATAATTCCTACTTTTAGGAGAAGAGCAAGTTAATATTAAATCACCAATACCTGCAAAAGATAGAATAACTCTTTTATCACACTTTAGTTTACTTAATAATTCTTTAATATCATGCATAGATTCATTAATTAAAAATGCCCTTGTAGAATCAGAATATCCAAGTCCATCTAATATACCAGAAGCTATAGCAATAATATTTTTGATAGTTCCACATAATTCAATACCATGCATTTCTTTACTTTCCCTTAATTTCAGATGAGAATTACATAAAGCTTTAGTTACAATATTATGTGCTTTATTACTAGAAGATGCAATTGCAAGAGCAACTGGATCTTTATTAATTAAATCAATTGCAAATGTAGGACCTGATATAACAGATAGGTTTTTAGGATGAAGAGTATCAGTAACAACATCATCTAAAAAACACAAAGTATCGTTTTCAATACCTTTACTTGCAATGCATATTGGAGTATTTCTATTATAATATTTTTTCATACTTATACATACCTCTCTAACATATTTAGAAGCAGTACAAATAACTATTAAATCTGCATTAGTTAATGCATCTTTAATATCATTAGAAATACTTATACCTTCTGGTATAGCCATATCAAGAATAGGAGCAAAGTCCTTTTTATTTTTATAGTCGTCATTTCTTTCAGACCATATTTTAACATTGTGTCCATTTTCATTCATATCAAGAGAAAGTGCAACACTATATATTCCAAAACCAATAACACTTATATTCATATAATCACCATATATTAGTATATAACTTAATTAACAAATTGTCAACAATTGTAAACTTGACAAGAGGAGAGGGGATAATGTAGTGATGTATCAAGTATGAATAGTAATGATTATGGAACTTGTGTAATAACATTTGATAATAGAGGTAAAGCAACAAGTATAGATTTAAGTAGTTTTGATACTTCTAATGTAACTGATATGAGTGGAATGTTTTACTATAGTATTACAACAACAGGATACGCACGCTCGCAGGAAGATGCAGATAGATTTAATGCAAGTAGCAATAAACCTTCTGAATTAACATTTGTAGTTAAATCATAATAATTAAATGGGTTAGTGTTAATCCATTTTTTCTTTTAAAAATGTTTGTTGTGTGATAAAATGTATGAGTGAGGTGGAAGTATGACTAAATTGTTGATTGAACCTTTAAGCAAGGAACATATAAAGTATTTGAATAATAAAGATATCGCGGGTTATATTGTTGGTATTAATAATTATTCAATATTTCAAAGTTTAAAGTTATCTATTGATGATATTAAAAATCTTGATGTTAATGGCAAAGAGTTATATATTTATTTGAACAAACCTATACATAATAGTGAGTTATCTAGTATAAAGAATATATTAATAGAGTTATCTAAGATGAATATAACTGGCGTTATATATGAAGATGTATGTATATATATGTTTAATAAAAATCTTAATTTGAATCTTAATTTAATATGGGGTAGTATGCATTTACCTACTAATAGCAAAACATGTAATTATTGGCATGATAAAGGATGTGCAGGAGCGTTATTAAGCACAGAGTTAATGGTTAGTGATTTTATTAATATAAAGAAAAATACTAATATGATAATAATGGTATATTTGTATGGACATATTCCTATAATGGAATCTAGTCGTACTTTAATTACTAATTATTTATCACATATTAATAAGAAAAAAGAATGTGATGTATATAACTTATATGAAAAAGAGAGAGATAAATTTTATCCTATATATGAAGAGTATGATAATACATTTATTTTAGAAGATGTACTTAATGGTATAAATGTAGTTGGTGATCTTAAAGATGCGGGTATTGATTATATTATATTAAATAGTTTGTTATGTGATTCATCTATTGATAAAGTGATTGATGAGTATATAGAAGCTTTAAATGGTAAAAAATTTGATTATAAGGATGTATATACTGGTTTTTTATTTAAAGAAAGTATTTTTAGGGTGAAGTAATATGAAGAAAGTTGAACTACTTGCACCAGCAGGTAATTTAGAAAAATTAAAATGGGCATTTTTATATGGTGCGGATGCAGTATATTTTGGTGGTCAAAATTATGGTTTACGTGCGAATGCTGGAAACTTAAGTATTGATGAGATAAAACAGGCATGTGAGTATGCACATAAACTTAATAAAAAGGTATATGTAACTGCTAATATTGTATTTCATGATGAAGATTTAGATGGAATTAGCGAATATTTAATTGAACTTAAAAATGCTAAAGTTGATGCGGTTATAATATCAGATCCGGGTGTTTTACCTATTATTAAAAAAGTAATACCAGATATGGAAATACATATAAGTACACAACAAAATTGCCTAAATTATGAGGCATGTAATTTCTTTTATGATGAAGGGGTTAAAAGAGTAGTATTGGGGCGTGAAATGTCTAAAACTGATTTAGAGTCCATACTTAAAAATACTAAAGTAGATATAGAAGTATTTATACAAGGTGCGATGTGTGTATCTTATAGTGGAAGATGTGTATTATCAAACTATTTTACTAATAGAGATTCTAATAGAGGTGGATGTAGTCAAATATGTAGATGGAATTTTTCTCTTTATGATGAATTTAAAAAGAAAATTTGTAATGACGATGATTTTGCAATGACTGTAAAAGATTTATCTATGATTGGGTATATTAATGAATTAATTGATATGGGGGTTAAATCATTTAAAATAGAGGGAAGAATGAGATCTATTTATTATGTTGCAACTGTACTTAATGTTTATAGAAGAGCGATTGATGAATATTATAATACTGGTAAAATTACTAATATTGATGCATATATTTACGAATTATTTAGATGTGCAAATAGAGAAAGTGTAGTACAGTATTATTTAAAAAGACCAGGTGTTAATGAACAATATTTTTCAGGACGTGAGGAAGTGTCTAACAAGGATTTTTTAGGTGTAGTATTATCTTATGATGAAGATAAAAAAGAAATTGTTTTGGAACAAAGAAATTATTTTAAAGTTGGTGATGAAATAACAATTTTTGGTCCAGGTATGGACGAAATCAATTTAAAAGTTGAATATATTAAAAATGAAAAAGGAGACTTTATAGATGTTGCAAGACATCCTAAAGAAATAGTAAGAATACCATGTGATGAATGTGTATTAAGTAATTCAATTATTAGAGTTAAGTTTTAACTCTTTTATTTTTTATAAAATTGTATATAATATAAAAAGGGTGTTAGTATGAATGTATGTGTAATTAATGAAATAAGAAAACTAAATAACTATCTAGAAAAAAGAAGTAAGAATGATAAAGAGTTTTTTAATACAAATATTTGGTATACTTCTTTTAATATTGGTGATAATGGATTTTATATTGATGATGAGATAACATATTCAAATTCTTTTGTTTTACTTCATGAATTATTACATATGTCTAGCTATGATAGGGATAATAATATTGATGGTTTTACTGATAAATATGGTAATGGTGTTGGTCTTACTGAAGGGATGACTGAATACTTGGTTATGAAAATAAATTACCTTGATACACCTACTACATATTATTTAGAAACATTTGTAACAGAAGTAATAATGGGTATTACTGATATTGAAAGTGAGTATTTTAGGGCAGATAAAATTGGTTTACTTAAAAAAATAGAAATAAAACATTTAATGGATGAATTAGATATATTTTATAGATATCACATTCTAGTAGATGATTTTGATACTGATATTTATAATGCTTTAGTAAATAATATCTTGACTGAAACACTGGTTATATCAAGTAATAATGGATGCATTAATTTATATAATGAAACAAAGGAAAGATATGAAAAAAAGAAGTCATTTTTTATAAAAAACAAAGTAAAAATGTTACGCGAAGGTTAAATAATTTGACAAATTGTAAAAAAAAGTATATTATTATCAAGTAATTTTCGCAATTACAATTTTTTTATCGAATGGAGAGTCCTTAAAAATGGATAAAGATTTTAAAAGTATAGAAAAGTATGCTGAAGAACATAATATTCCTATAATGGAAAAGACTGGTATTAAGTTTTTAACAAAATATATTGAGGAAAATAATGTTAAAAGTATACTTGAAATTGGTTCAGCAATTGGATATTCTGCAATTAAGATGGCACTGGTAAATGAAAATATTAAAATAACAACTATTGAAAAAGATAATGTAAGATATATGGAGGCTTTAAAGAATATTAAAGATTTTGGCCTTGAAAAAAGAATTACTTTAATATATGGAGATGCTCTTTTATTAAATATTGAAGATAAGTATGATTTGATATTTATAGATGCAGCTAAAGGGCAATATATTAATTTCTTTGAAAAATATTCTAAAAATCTAAATAAAAAGGGTGTAATAATTTCTGATAATATAGATTTTCATGGACTAGTTAATAAAGAAGAAAGAATTGAAAGTAAGAATTTAAGACAATTGGTTGATAAGATTAGAAGATATATAGATTTCTTAAAAGAAAATGCATCTTTTGAAACAACTTTTTATAAAGTTGGCGATGGAGTAAGTATTTCAAGAAAAAGAGAAATTAATTAAAATAAGTATCAAAAGTATAATTTAAGAATATATATAGAAATGATTATAAATATATAAGAATAATATTGACAAAGATATAAAAATAGCGTATTATGAATTGGAAAATGTTTGAGGTGAAAAATATGACAAGTGAAAAAAAAGAAGTATATTTAACTTCCGCTGGACTTGATGAAATAAAAAGTGAATTAGATACTTTAAAAAAGGTTAAAAGACCTGAAATAATTAAAGCTATAAAAGAAGCCCGTGCATTAGGTGATTTATCTGAAAATGCTGATTACCATGCTGCTAGAGAAGAACAGGCTATAATTGAAGGAAGAATTCAAGAACTTGAATATATGGTTGATAATGCAGTTATAATTACTGAGGGTGCTAGTGATAGAGTTAAAATGGGTGTAAATGTAACAATTAAATATGAAGATGATGATGATACTGAAGAATATAAGATAGTTGGAAGTATGGAAGCAGATCCATTTGACAATAAAATATCTAACGAATCTCCAATTGCAAAAGCAATTATGGGTAAGAAAAAGGGAGATGTTGTTACAGTTGAGAGTCCTAATGGAAAATATAATATTGAAATAATTGAAATAAAGTAACATTTAGTTGCTTTTTTTAGTTTTTTTGTTATATAATATATGAGTATTTAAGGAGGAAAAATATGTCAAATAAACACGTAATATTAAAAAAAGTTGAAGGTGAAAACTGGAAAAATGCTTTAGATAAATCTTTTTTAAAAAATGTAAAAGAAGCTAAAGTAGATGGTTTTAGAAAAGGAAAATGTCCAAGAGATGTTTTTGAAAAAAAATATGGAATTGAAGCATTATATAATGATGCTGTTGATATAGTATTACCAGGACTATATACTGAGGTATTAAAGGAAAGTGCTTTAGAACCAGTAGTACAACCAAGTATAGATATTAAAGAAATAAATAAAGATGGTGTTAGTATTGAATTTACTATAATTACTGCACCTGTTGCAAATGTTAAGAAATATACTGGTTTAAAAGTAACTAGAGAAAAAGTAAAAGTAACTGATGAAGAAATTACTGAGGAAATTAATAGATTAAAAGATCAATATGCAGAAATAGCTGTAAAAGAAGGTAAAATTGAGAGTGGAGATACTGCAGTAATTGATTTTGAAGGATTTAAAGATGGAGTAGCATTTGAAGGTGGCAAGGGTGAAAATTATCCTCTTGAAATTGGTTCAAATACATTTATTCCTGGATTTGAAGATGCTTTAATTGGCTTATCTACTGGTGATAAGAAAGATATACCTCTTACTTTCCCAGAAAATTATCCAAGTGAAGAATTAAAAGGTGCTAAAGTAGTATTCAAAGTAACAGTTCATGAAGTAAAAACAAGATTAATACCAGAACTAGATAAAGATTTCTTTACTGATTTAGGTATTGAAGGTGTTACTAATGAAACTGAACTTCGTAATCATGTTAAAAATAATATAAGTTTAAGAAAAGAAAAAGAAGCTGATAATAAATTAGTTGAAGATATCTTAGCAAGTGTTGCAAAAGAGACTGAAATAGTATTACCAGAAGAATTAATACATGATGAAATACATCACATGATTGATAATTATGCTCAAAGATTACAAATGCAAGGATTATCACTTGAACAATATATGCAATTTACAAAACAAACTTTTGAATCTTTAGAAGAACAACTAAAACCAGAGGCTAAAAAGAATATAACTTATCGTTATATGCTAGAAGAAATTGCAAAAAAAGAAGGTATTGTAATTAGTGATGAAGAAGCTGATAACGAGGCTGAAACACTTTCTCATACATATCAAATGACTAAACAAGAATTAATTAATGCATTTGGTGGTATTGAAATGATTAAATATGATTTAAAAATAAGAAAAACAATTGATTTCTTAAAAGAAAATAATTAACTTAAGCATTGCTTAAGTTTTTTTCTTAATGATATAATAGTATTGGAGGGATATTATGAAAGTGTTAATACTATCTTGTTCAACTGGTGGAGGACATAATAAATGTGCATCTTATATAGAAGAAGAACTCATTTGTAATAATATAGAATGTGAATTTAAAGATTTCTATAAAATAGTAAATAATTCTAAGCCTGATATAGCTTCTTCACTATATCTATATTCAGTAAAAGGAAATGGGGCGAGTTTTAAATATATATATAAATTAGGTGAGTTATATAATAAAACAAATGTTAAAAGTCCAGTATATTTAGTTAATAAACTACATGCTAAAGCATTAAAGGAATATATTTTGGATAATAATTTTAGTTTAGTAATAACTACACATTTATATCCAGCTTTAACATTAACAAGTATAAATGAAAAAGAACATATAATAGATTTTATACATGTATCTACTGATTATGAATGCGCACCTTTTACAAATGAAGTAGATGCTAATTATATAGTAATTCCAAAAGGGTTAAAAGAAAGATGCATAGAAAAAAAGATAGATCCATCTAAATTAAAAGAACTAGGTATTCCAGTATCTACTAGATTTATTAAAGATGCTAAAAATATTAAAAGTAATTTTGTAAATAATAATGATAGACTAATATTAGTAATGCTTGGAAGTATGGGTTTTGGCAATGTTATAGATATTATTAAAAGCGTTTGTACAATAGATAATGCTAAAGTTGTTGTTATATGTGGTAATAATAAAGATTTAAAAGATAAGTTAGAAACTCTAAATATAAATAATTTAATACCACTTGGTTTTGTAAATAATATTAATGATTTAATATACTCATCAGATATAGTTTTATCAAAACCGGGTGGATTATCATCAACTGAAATATCTTCATTAAATAAACCTCTTATACATATAAATCCAATACCAGGGATTGAAAACTATAATGCAACATTCTTTTGTAAAAGAGGTATGAGTATAATATGTAGAAATAATGATGATATAGTTAGTAATATAGAAAAATTACTTACAGATAAAGAGTTATATAATAATATGGTTTTATCAGATAAAAAATATATGAGTGAAGTTGGTATAGAAAAACTAATAGATTTAATAAAAAGTATGGAAGGAAAAAAAGTTTAATTTTTTTCTTTTTTTAAGTATTTTTAATGGACAAAAATTAATTTATATGTATAATAAGAATTACTTAAGGAGGCGGCACTTATGGTTAAGACAAATTTACCAGTAATATTATTAAGGGGTGCAGTCCTTCTACCTTATTGTGAGTTTAGATTAGAATTAAATAACGATATAGATAAACATATATTAAAGTTATCAGAAGATTTTCATGATAAACACATTTTAATAGTAAGCCCGTCTAATCCTTTAGAAGAAGTAATAGATATAGATTCATTACCTAAAATAGGTACAGTTGCAAAAATTAATATGAAAATGGAACTAGGAAATATTACTAGAATCATGCTTGAAGGGGTTAACAGAGTTAAAGTAGAAGAATATGTAAATTACGGGGAAAATGATTCTGTTTTAAATGCAGTTATAACTTCAACTACTCAGTTTGCAATGTCACCACTTGATGAAACTGCATTAATAAGAAAATTAAATAGAAGAGTAGAAACATATGTAAGTAAGGTTCCAAATATAAGTAATGGGATATTATCACAAATATCTAATGTTAACAGTATTTCTAAGATAAGTGATATTGTTGCAAATTATTTACCAATTGAATTTGAAAGGAAATTAGAATATTTAAATACTATAAATCCATATAAAAGAGTAATAATGCTTTTTGAGGATATAAAAACAGAAGAAGAAATTGTTGAACTTGATAAAAAGATAGATTTAAAACTAAAAGAAGCACTTGATAATAGTCAAAAAGAATATGTATTAAGAGAAAAAATTCGTCTTATTAAAGAAGAATTAGGAGATATAAATTTAAAAGAAAATGATGTAGAAATTCTAAAAGATAAGATTAGTAAATTAAAATGTAATTCTAAAGTAAAAGATAAATTATATAGTGAATTAAAAAAATATGAAATGATGAATTCTAATTCTCCTGAGGTAAGTGTTGTAAGAAATTATATAGATTTAATGTTATCACTACCTTGGAATACATTATCAAAAGAAAATAAAAACTTAAGATTAGTTAAAGAAAGATTAGATAATACTCATTATGGACTTGATAATGTAAAAGAAAGAATAATTGAATTTCTTGCTGTAAAAGAGTTAAGTAATGATTTAAAAACACCAATTATATGTCTAGTTGGTCCACCTGGAGTTGGTAAAACAACTCTAGCAAGAAGTATTGCAGAAAGTATAGACAGAAAGTTTGTTAAAATTTCTGTAGGTGGAGTTAATGATGAAGCTGAGATTATTGGTCATAGAAGAACATATATAGGATCTTCTCCAGGTAAAATTATAAGTGCAATGAAAAAGTGTAAGGTAAATAATCCTGTATTCTTAATAGATGAAATTGATAAAATGACTAAAGATGTTAAGGGGGATCCTGCAAGTACATTACTAGAAGTATTAGACCCCGAACAAAATAAATATTTTACTGATAGTTATGTAGAAGAAGAATATGATTTATCACATGTAATGTTTATATTAACTGCAAATTATCTATATCAAATACCAGAAGCATTAAGAGATAGACTTGAAATAATAGAAATAAACGGGTATACAGAATATGAAAAATTAGATATTGCAAAAAAACATTTAATTACACGTTTATTAAAAGAACATGGACTTGATGATAAAAATGTATCTATAAGTGATAATGCACTTATGATGATAATAAGAAATTATACTAAAGAAGCAGGTGTAAGAGAGCTTGAAAGATGTATATCTAAAATATTTAGAAAAATAGCAAAAGAAATTGTTGTTAATGATGCATCTATTAAAAAATATAAAATTACTGAGAAAAATTTAATTGAATATTTAGGTAAAAAGAAATTTTTATACGAAGAATTAGATAAAAATGATGAGTCTGGTATTGCAAATGGACTAGCTTATACAGAGTATGGTGGAGTACTTCTTCCAATAGAAGTTACTTATTATAAAGGTAAAGGTGCTTTAATATTAACTGGTTCACTTGGAAACGTTATGAAAGAAAGTGCAGAAATTGCATTAAGTTATATTAAGAGTCATTATGATGAATTTGGTATAAATTATAAATTACTTACTGATAGTGATATACATATACATGTACCAGAAGGAGCAGTTCCAAAAGATGGTCCAAGTGCGGGTATAACACTAACAAGCGCTTTAATAAGTGCATTTACAAATAAACCAATAGATAAAAGTATTGGTATGACTGGTGAAATAACATTAAGAGGAACAGTACTTCCTATTGGAGGCTTGAAAGAAAAGACTATGGGAGCACATAGAAGTGGTATTAAAAAGATATTAATACCAAGTAAAAATGAATGTGATTTAGAAGAAATACCATCTGAAATAAAGAAAGATATAAAGTTTGTACTTGTAAATAATTATGAAGATGTATATAAAGAAATATATAAGAAAGAAGTAAAATAGCAGTAATAAAGTATTATTATTGCTTTTTATATTATTTTTATGATATTCTTATAATGGAGATGATATTATGTCAACTATACATATAGATGCGGATAAAGAAGATATAGCAAATTTAGTAATTATGCCAGGAGATCCTCTTAGAGCAAAATTTATTGCAGAAGAATATTTAGATAATTATAAATTAGTAAATACATCGAGAAATATGTACGGATATACAGGATACTATAAAGGAAAAAGAGTATCAGTAATACCATCAGGTATGGGTAATGCTAGTATGGGAATATATTCTTATGAATTATATAATAATTATGATGTAGACGTTATTATAAGAGTAGGAACATGTGGAACGTATAAAAAAGATGTAAATTTGTATGAAACAGTACTGGTAGATACATCATATAGTAATTCTTCATATGGAAAGAATTTGGGATACAATGAAAATCACATTAAAAGTAGTAAAAGAATAAATGAAAAAATAGAAGAGGCTAGTAATAAGTGTGGAATTAATGTATTAAAATCAAATATTCATAATACGGATACTTTTTATAACAAAAATGAATTTAATTATGATTGTCTGGGTGTTGAAATGGAGACATTTGCACTATTTGTTAATGCAATGATATTTAATAAAGATGCATCAGCATTACTTACAGTATCAGACAATTTAGTATTAAATAGCAAAATAACTGCTAAAGAAAGAGAAAAAAGTACAATTAATATGATAGTTCTTGCACTAGAGGCTATCATAACCCTATAAATTGTCTTTTTTTTCATATACTAATAAAGGAGGATTTTATGGAATACGATAAAATAAATTTAGGAGCATATAATTTGCACTTTATAAAAACAGAAAGATTTAAAACTACCACAATATCAGTAAATTTTAGAGAAAAGATAGAAAAGGAAAATATTACTAAAAGAAATTTTTTGTTTGAACTACTTACAACTACTTCTTTAAAATATAATACAGAAAGGCTTTTACAAAGAGAACTTGAAAACCTATATTCGCTATCTTTAAGTAGTTCAAGTATAAAATTTGGTAATATCATAAATAATTATATAGATATAAAATTTTTAAATAATAAATATTCAGATGAAGACTTGCTTTCAAATTCAATAAATTTATTATTTGAATTAATATTTAATCCTAATGTAGATGAAATTGGTTTTAATGAAAAAGTATTTAATGAAACAAAAGATATTATAGCAATATCTATAAATTCGTTATATGAAAAACCTGCAACATATGCAAATATACGAGCACTTGAAGTAATGGATGAAAATGATCCTGTATCCTATAATATGTTTGGATATAAAAGTGATTTAGATAAAATTGATAGAAAAAATTTATATGAATATTACAAAGAGGTTTTAAAGAAAGATATAATAGATATATTTATTATTGGTGATGTAGATAAAAATCAAGTAATAGATTTATTTAAAGAAAAATTTAAAATAAATACTATGAAAATGGATAAAATTACGCCATATATAACATATAGTAGTATAGATAAATGCATAAGCTATAAAGAAAGTATTAGAGGGTTAAAGCAAGCAAAATTATCAGTTATATGTAAAATAATTAATATAACAGATTTTGAAAGAAGATATGTAATGCCTATATATGCATCTATATTAGGAGGAAGTGCTAACTCTAAGTTATTTATGAATGTAAGAGAAAAAATGTCACTTGCATACACAATAAATGCATCTACGAAAAGTCCTAACTCAATACTTATGATAAACGCTGGTATAGATAAAGAAAACTATGAAAAAGTAGTAGAAATTATAAAAAAAGAAATAAAAAGCATGAAAAAAGTAACTGATGAAGAGATAAATAGTGCAAAAAGCGAGATAATCTCAACACTTGATTCTTTATTTGATAATCCTGCTGGTATAATTAATTATTATTTTGGTATAGAAGTATTTAATTCAGATAATATAGATGTAAAAAAAGAAAGTTATATGAAAGTAAATAAGAAAGATATAATTAATTTTTCAAATAAAATTAAAATTGCAACAACATATATGCTTGAAGGGGGAAATAATGAAGAGTAATAAAGTAGAATTCTTTAACGAAACAATTTATCATGAAAAACTAGATTGCGGGATTGATGTATATATATTAAAAAATAAAGATAAAGAAGATGCATATGTAACTTTAACTACAAAATATGGAGGATATAACAAACCATTTTTATGTGATGGAAAGTATATAACTGTTCCAAATGGTATCGCACATTTCCTTGAACATAAAGTTTTTGAGCAAAAAGAAGGAATAGATCCATTTAGTTTTTATGGAAAAACTGGTACATACTGTAATGCTGCAACAAATTATTACAATACTACATATGTTTTTGCAGGAAATAAAAATTTTAATGAGAATTTAAACTATTTACTAGATTTTGTATATGAACCATATTTTACAGATGAAAATGTATTAAAAGAAAAAGGAATAATTATACAAGAATTAAAGATGTATGAAGATGTACCAGATAGAAAAATATATGAAAAAATATTATATAATTTATTTAATACGTGCCCAATTAAGTATTCAATTGGTGGAAGTATAGAAGATGTTAAAAGTATAACAAAAAATGATTTATACAATGTTTATAATACATTTTATAATCCATCTAATATGTTTTTAGTAATAACTGGTAATGTAGATGAAAATGAATGTATGAATATAATAAAAGAAAACATTAAAAATAAGAAACTTAAAAATGTAGAAATAAAAACTAAAGATATAAAAGAAGATGATAAGGTATTTAAACAAATAGATCATATCAAATCTAATGTATCTATCCCTTATGTAGCATATGGTATTAAAATACCTTTAAAACCATTAAATAAAATAGATGCCAAAAAAAGAAATTTATATATAACAACTTTATTTGATATTTTATTTGATGAAACGTCCATTTTTTATGAGGAAGCTAAAGGTGAAGGAATATTAGATATACCTATATACACAGAATCAATAGATACACCTAGTCATAAGGTAATTATATTATTATTTAAATCAAATAAATATAAAGATGTCCTAAATAAAATAGAAAGTACACTTAACAACATTAAAATAGATGAAAGTGACTTAGAAAGAAAGAAAAAAGTACATATAAGTAATATATTATATTCACTAGACGATATAAGTAGTGCAAATAAAATAATTACAAATAATATAGTTTTATACAATAAAATACATTATGATATATATAAAATTATTAAAAGTATGAATATAGATGAATTAAACGAAATAATAAAATTACTTAATTTAAAAAATCATAGTACAGTATTAATTACGTCTTTGGATTCTTGATTATAACGCAATTTGGTGTTATAATCTTTTTGTGTCCCTGTAGCTCAGTAGGATAGAGCGACCCCCTCCTAAGGGGTAGGCCGTTGGTTCGATTCCAATCAGGGACGCCATTATTTTAAAAATTATCACTAGTTTGATAATTTTTTTATTAGTTTAAGTATTATGATAATTATATATTACCCTATTAAGATAGACAAAGCGAGCATCAATTTATTGTATAAATAAAAGCATGTATATTTGTAAATGATACGAAACAAAAATTTTGATAAAAATAATTCAATTAATATTGGGTTGTTTTTTCTTGTTGACGTATTTGTAATTATTAAAGTGAGATGTTATAATTAAGTTGTCGGATAGGTAAAAGGAATGTGTATAAAATGAAGTATTATAATGCATATGAAAAAAGATATAGAAAAATGCATGAAATAGGAGAGCTATGGGAAGTTAGAGAAAAAACTAATGAAGTAATTGATGTAATTAATAAATATAATATTAGTCTTACTAGTAAAATATTAGAACTTGGCTGTGGTGAGGGAAGAGATGCAATATATTTGCTTGATAAAGGCTACAATGTTTTAGCAATAGATTCTTCAAAAAGTGCAATAAAAAAGTGTAATGAATTATCTAATAATAAATATGAAGATTTTTTTAAAGAGTTTGATATAATAAAAGACACAATGATGGATAAATTTAATTTTATATATTCAGTCGCACTTATTCATATGTTTGTTATAGAAAGTGATAGAAAAAGATTTTACGACTTTATATATGGACATTTAAAAGATGATGGAATTGCATTAATAATTGCAATGGGAGATGGAATATGTGAATATCAAAGTGATATAAATGATGCATTTAATGATGTAGAAAGAATAAATATTAATATGGGTAAAAAGGTAATGGTTGCAAATACTTCGTGCAAAGTAAAAAATATGCGCAATATGACTATAGAAATTAATAATAGTAACTTAGATATAATTGAAAGTAAAATAGTTTATGATTTACCAAATTTTAAAGAATGTGAATATTTTTTAGTAAAAAGGGCAAATAGTATAAAATTATTAAATAAAGAACATTTAAGAAAATATTATTTAAGTATTAGAAATAATATTCAAGATAAAAATATGAAAGATATAACTATTTATAATAAAGTGATTAATAATTTTATGGTTCAAAAATCTAACTTAATTTTAATATATGTATCAACTCGTGGCGAAATAGATACAAATTTACTTATTAAATATTTTCTAGATAATAATAAAAAGGTTGCAATACCTAAAGTAAATGGTAATGATATGGATTTTTATTATATAAGTGATATATCGGAAATGAGTATTGGTTATAAAGGGATATATGAACCTATAACAAATAAAAAAGTTACAAATTTTACTTCATGTGTATCTATAACGCCAGGTATTTGTTTTAGTAAAAATAATTATAGAATTGGCTATGGTAAAGGTTTTTATGATAAGTTTTATAAAAAACATAATGTATATAAAATAGGACTTTGTTATAAAGAGTGCTTAGTTGATAGTTTTAATATAGATAAGTTTGATATAAAAGTTGATGAAATAATAACTAATTAATTTACTAATGCTTATGTAAATGATACAATAATAATATAATGATACTAAAGGAGGATTTATGAAAAGAAAACAACACATGTTTTTAATTGTAACTACTTACATTTTAATAATATTTTTATCAAGTTATTTTATTATAATGCCCAATATTAATAAGATAAAAGAAATTAATAATACAAAAGATTTAACTTATGAAGAAAAATCAAAACTAATTGATGAAGTAAATAAAAAATATATAGTGCTTGAACTTGAAGTAAGTGATAAATATTCCGCTTTATCTTCTGCTACAAAGGATAAATATAATCCGTCAATTGAAGAAGTTATTAAAAAGTATGATAATCTAGAAACTGAAATAACTAATAAGTATGATGGGCTAGAAAGCGATATAAATAAAACATTAAATGATAAAAAAGTAGCAAGTAATAATGAGTTTTTTGCTAGTGGATTTAGTAAAAAATATTATGAACTAATGGATGAAGTAAGTAATTTAGAAAAAGAAAAATCAAGTCTTACAATAAAAGAATTTAATGAAAAGAACGATCTTAATAAAAAGAAAGAAGAAGAGGTAAGTTCTTTAAAGAAAAGTATGCAAAATGAAATAAATTCTATAAATGAAAATAAAGTAACAGAGTTAAATAGACTTAAAAACAAGAAAAATGAAGAAGTTAAACAGATCAATTATAGAGATATAACTAAAAGAAATAATAGATCTAAATGTGTAAGATATATACTTCTTGGTGGGATTATAATTTTATTTCCTCTTATATATATAATTGTTATTTATAATAGATTAACAAAATTATATAATAAAGTAAAAGAAAGTTGGAGTGAGGTTAACATTCACTTAAAAGAAAGATCTGATTTAATTCCAAATGTAGTAAAAACAGTTAAAGGGTATAAAAATTATGAAAAAGATGCATTGATTGGCATAATTAATGCAAGAAGAGAGGTATTAAAAGCAGAAAATAAAGATGAAACTATAAGGGCGAATGAGAAATTAGACAATGCTATTTCAAAATTACTTGTTACTATAGAATCTTATCCAGAATTAAAATCTAATGAGAACTTTATGTCATTACAGGATAATCTAGTAGATATTGAAAATAAGATTTCTGTATCAAGAAGTAAATATAATAAATCGGTATTAAACTATAAAAATAAATTAGAAGTTTTTCCGTCAAACATAATTGCAAGTATTTTTAACTTTAAACAAGAACTATTTTTTGAGATTGAAAAAGAAGATAAAGAAAATCCTAAAACTAAGTTTTAGAAACTTAAAATATAATATATTAGCTTGACAGATATTTACCATTAAATAATTAAATTAGAGGACACATCCTCTTTTTTTTGATATCATTATAGTAGGTGGTAGTATGAAAAATAAATTAACAAAAGTAATAATTACATTACTATTATTTATGTGTTATATGTTATATAACGAGTATAAAAACGATATATATGCATTCATTTATAAAGATAATACAAACTATATAGAAAAGGAGAATGTAGGATCATATAACAGTGATAAAATACCAGAATATAATGGGAAAAACTATATAATACTGAATAATAATGAACCAAATTTTAATGATGAAGACTTTTTAACTGATACATTTGAAAAATATAGTCCTTTAGATAAATTAGGTAGATGTGGTGTTGCATTTGCAAATATAAGTATAGATTTAATGCCCACTATAGAAAGAGGATCAATTGGTATGATTAAACCATCTGGATGGCATACAGTAAAATATGATATAGTAAGTGGTAAATACTTATATAATAGATGTCATTTAATTGGATATCAATTAACTGGTGAAAATGCTAATGAAAAAAACTTAATTACATGTACAAGAAGTATGAATATGGGTGTTATGTTAGATTATGAAAATAAGGTTGCAAACTATATAAAAGAAACTAAAAATAATGTTTTATATAGAGTAACTCCTTTATTTAATGAAGATGATTTACTTGCAAAAGGAGTGCAAATAGAAGCTTGTTCAGTTATAGATAAATGTAAAAGTATAAAATTTAATATATTTATATATAATGTAGAAGAAGGTATAACAATAGATTATAAAACTGGAAATAGTCATTTAAGTAATTAAATTGCAGTAAAAAATATAGTTGTAATATTATTTACTATGTGTTATCATGAATATATGAACAAATAATCATATATAAGGAGGAAATATGAAATTACATAGTAAAGAATTATTATATGGATTAAGCGAGTTTTATAAAATATTTGCAGACGAAACTAGACTTAGAATATTAGATGTGCTTTTAAATAAACCACTTTGTGTAAATGAAATAAGTGAAATTTTAGATATGACACAATCTGCAATTTCACATCAACTTAAAAATTTAAGAGCATCTAACTTAGTAAAAACAGAAAAAATAGGTAAAAATGTATATTATAGTATTAGTGATGATCATATTAAAATTATACTAAGTTACGGTTTAGAACACATAAAGGAGGTTATATAGTGAAAAAATATTTAAATAAAGATTTAATTAGAATAATTATATCTAGTATTTTATTTATATTAAGTTTTATCTTTAAAAATACTTCTATATACTTATTAATAATAAGTTACATAATAGTAAGTATAGAAATATATATAAATGCTTTTAAAAATTTAAGAAATAAAGAAATATTTAATGAAAATTTTCTTATGATAATTGCAACAATAGGTGCATTTATAATAGGGAGTAATAAAGAAGCGGTTATAGTAATGCTTTTATTTGAAATTGGTGAGTATTTTTCTTTTTTAGCAGTAGAAAACAGTAAAAAGCAAATAGTTGAATTAATGGATTTAAGAAGTGACAAGATAAATTTATTAATTAATGATGAAGTAAAAACTAAAGATATTAAATTTGCTAAAGAAGGGGATACATTTGTTGTATTGCCTGGTGAAATAGTTCCACTTGATGGAATAGTTATTGATGGAGAAAGTCATATAGATACATCATCTTTAACAGGAGAATCAAAATTAAGAAAAGCGGGTATTAATGATAATGTATTAAGTGGTTCAATAAATAAAGATTCCGTTTTAAAACTAACAGCAACATCAACATATAAAACATCTACTTCACAAAGGATAATTGATTTAATAGAGAATGCTAATGATAAAAAGGCAAGTACAGAAACATTTATACATAGATTTTGTAAAGTTTATACTCCAGTAATAGTAGCACTTGCAATAATAATAGCAATCGTTCCATTATTTTTTAATGTATCATTAAAAGATTCAATATATAAGTCTTTAGTATTTTTAGTAACCTCATGTCCATGTGCACTTGTTATATCTGTGCCTCTTAGTTATTTTTGTGGTATAGGTAAATCAAGTAAAGAAGGCATATTAATAAAAGGAGGTAAAGAATTAGAAAAAATTAATGACGTAGATTATATATTATTTGATAAAACTGGTACCCTTACAAAAGGAGAATTTGATGTAACTAGTATAAATATTGATAATAATAAAGATGAAATACTTAATATAATTTCATCAGTAGAATCATGTTCAATTCATCCGGTTGCAAAAATAATTACTAATTATTATAAAGGACACAATAAAAAAGTTAATAAGTTTATTGAACATGCTGGTATGGGTGTAAGTGCAGTAGTTGATAAAAAGAAAGTATTAATTGGTAATGATGCTTTGATGAAAGAAAATAAAATAAAATATTTAAAGAGAGATGATGCCTTTTCTGTTATTTATATTGCAATTGATAATAAATACGTAGGAAATATTATTATTTCTGATAAAATAAAGGAAAGTAGCTACGCATTAAAAGATATTAATAAGAATACCGCAATTATTTCAGGTGATGATATAAAAGTAGTAGAAAGTGTATCAAAAGAATTAAATATTAAAGAATATTATGGTAATTTATTACCACTTGATAAAGTAGAAAAAGTTAGTGAGTTTAAAAAAAGAGGCAGTGTAATGTTTATAGGTGATGGTATTAATGATGCTCCTGTACTTAATATATCAGATGTAGGAGTATCTATGGGATATAAAGGGGCTGATGCTGCTATAGAAGCTAGTGATGTAGTTATTATGGATGATGATTTAAATAAACTTGATGTAATGTTTAAAATAGCAGAATCTACAAAGGAAAAAGTAATTACTAATATATCATTCGCACTTATAGTTAAGTTTTTAGTATTAATTCTTGCATTATTTAATATAAGTACTATTTTACTAGCTGTATTTGCAGATGTAGGTGTAACATTTATAACAATTTTAAATTCACTTTCAATTATGTATAAAAGATATAACACACAAAAATAACGTGTGTTTTTCTTTACTAAAATAAATAATTAGTTTATAATAAACTTGGGAAGTGAGAAAATGAAATTCACAAATGTTAATGTATTAAAAGAAGAAAAAAGAATGAAAAAAAATCTTATAATTGGAGTAGTATTAGGCATTCTTGCAATAGTATTTTTTGTTATAGGTGGTAAAGTAGAGGAAAATAATATTAAAAATGCTAAAGATTTACATAGCATAATAATTAGTAAAGATGAGAATAAAGACGGTGTATTATCATATATAGATGCAAAAAGGGTGCCTCTTAAATTTGCTGGATATGATGATACTACTGATGCATATTATTTAATAAGTGATGGGAAATATCTTTATATTATATATATGAGTGAAGAAGAGTATAAAAAGGTTTATAATGAAGATAATATGGATGATGTAATAAGAATAACGGGTGTAACTGAACTTACTACAAAAGATGTAAAAAGTTTAGCAATTGATGCTTATAATGATTTATATACGGATAAGGAAGATCAAATTTCTATTGCTGACTTTGATGATTATTTTGGAACTGTTTATTTAAATATGACAAAAAATGCTACTGATACAGCAGGTTTTGAATATTTACTAGGTGCAATATTATTAGTTAGCGGAACAGTTGTATTTATAGTTGGAATATTAAGAATAGTTACATATAAAAATAAATTAAAAAAATTAGATGAATATGATATTTCTAAAGTAGATAAAGAGATGAATAACCCTGAATCATTTTACTATGAATCATCTAGATTATATTTAACCCCAAATTATATAGTTAATTTTGGATTTAATTTAGATATAATAAAATATGATGAACTAATATGGATGTATCCTACTGAAAGAAGAGTAAATGGCATAAAGGCAAGTAAATCAATAGTTTTACAAGATAAGTATGGAAAGTACCATACGATTGCATCTATTGATATTATAACTAAAGCTAAAAAAGAAGAATATGAAGAAATATGGAATACTATTTCAAATAAGAATGACAAATTACTACTAGGTTATAATAAAGAAAATATTAATAAAAGTAAGGAAATCACTAAAAATATAATTAAATAAAACTTAATACTTAATATAATTAAATAGGAACTATATAGTTTCTTTTAATTTGCATAAATACGTGATATAATGATTGAGTACATAATTTAAGTGAGGTAATATGAAAGATAAATTATTTTATAAAATTGTAAGACCACTTTTAGTTTTATATATAAAACTATATAAACCAACTGTAATAAATAGTAAAGCAATAAAAGAAAGTGGTAGTGTTATATTAGCAGGCAATCATACTAGTTATAATGACCCATTATTAGTTGCATATGCAACTAAAAGACAAGTGCATTTCTTTGCTAAAGATAGTCTATATAAAGGATTAAAAAAAGTAATATTTAAAGGTTTAGGTATAATACCAGTAAATAGGAAAATTAAAGATAGAAATAGTTTGAATATGGGTATTAAAGTACTTAATAATAATTTAGTTGTAGGAATATTTCCAGAAGGCACAATTAATAAGACAAATGATGTAA
>HF990780.1 GCA_000436255.1 Clostridium sp. CAG:1193
TAAAACATCAACAGATCCAGTAACAACAGAGTTATGTGAAACAGTAAATATTAAACCAATAGTAAGTATGAAAAATATGTTTTCATCTAGCAATGCTACAAGTCTAGATTTAAGTAGTTTTGATACAAGTAATGTAACCAATATGAGTGATATGTTTTCATATAGTAAAGCAACAACTGGATATGCTCGTACTGAGAAAGATGCTACTAAATTTAATTCTAGTAGTAGTAAACCATCTGGCTTAACATTCGTAGTTAAATAATAGTAATATCTATATAAATAATGCATATTATAATAATAGATGATATAAAAAAATATATTGTCTATTATTTTTTAAATATTTTAGCACTCACTTATTGACATTGCTAAAATATGGTGATACAATTTATACGTACCTTACAAAAGAGGTGATTATATGATAGGTAAAAGACAGAATGAGATACTTAAGATTATAGTAGAAGAATACATTAAAACGGCTAAACCTGTCGGAAGTAAAAGTATATGTGATACTCTAAATTGTTCAAGTGCAACGGTAAGAAATGAAATGAGTTATTTAGAAGAAGTGGGTTATCTTGAGAAAACTCATACTTCTAGTGGAAGAGTACCTAGTGAACTTGGATATAGGTATTATGTTGATAATTTAATGCAACCAAAAGAATTAACAGGTGAAGAAGTTTTAACTCTTCAAACAATTCTTAATAATCAATCTTTACAGCTTAGTGATGTAATCACTAAAAGTATGGAAATAATTTCTGATATGACTAATTATACTTCTTTAGTGCTTGGTAATGGTTCATTAACAAGTAGATTAAAGAAAGTTGAAGTAGTTCCAATAAATGAAACAACTGTGATTGCAGTAATAATTACAGACAAAGGCCATATTGAGAATAAGACTATTAATATTGATGAAAAAATTAATGTTGATGAGATTAAGAAGATGGTTGAGTTAATTAATAATTTGCTAATTGGTACACCTATTGATGAGGTTACTAAGAAGTTAGAATTTGAGATTAAACCAATTATAGGTAAATACATTAAACAACAAGAAATGATATACAATATGTTCTATAATGCATTTAATGATATTAAGGAAAAATCAAATAGTTATCATTTTCAAAATAAAATAAATTTACTTTCACAACCAGAATTTAATGATGCTGATAAGATAAGAAACATTGTTAGTAAACTTGAAAATAAAGATGTTATATCTAATATAGAGGAAGTAAATAATGGTGTTAATGTATATATAGGTCATGATTCAAACATTGATGATGATGTTACAGTAATTAAAACTAAATATAATATTAATGGTGAAGAAGGAACTCTTGCGGTAATTGGACCTAAGAGAATGGAATATGATAAAGTTGTTGGAATTCTAGATTATATCAAAAAAGAAATAGAGAAGAAATAAGGTGACGTAATGGAAGAGAAGGATACAAATAAAAAGAAAAAAAAGAATGATAAGGAAAATGAACTTATTGTTGAATTAAATAATAAAATAAAAGAATTAGAGAGTAAGCTTTTATATAAGGATGCTGATTTAATCAATTATAGAAAAAGAAAAGATGAAGAAGTATCAAATATGCTTAAATATTCTAATTTAGATATGGCTTCTGAATTATTAATTGTTGTTGATGATTTAGAGCGTGCGATTAAAATCGATGATGATGTTCTTGATGATGAGTTATCTAAATTCTTAAGTGGATTTAAGATGATATATACAAGATTAATTAATATATTAAATAATTTTGAGATTAAAGAAATTGAGGCTTTAGGTAAGGAATTTGATCCAAGATATCATCAAGCTGTGTTAACAGATAATGTATCTGACAAAGATAATAATATAATTCTTGATGTATTACAAAAGGGTTATATGTATAAAGATAAAGTTATAAGACCAGCAATGGTTAAAGTTAATATTAAAGGAGAGGATAAACATGAGTAAAATAATAGGAATCGATTTAGGAACAACAAATAGTTGTGTATGTGTACTTGAAGCTGGTGAAGCTAAAGTAATACCAAATCCAGAAGGAGGAAGAACTACTCCATCTGTAGTTGCATTTAAAAATGGTGAAAAGATAGTTGGTGATGCTGCTAAACGTCAAATGGTAACTAACCCAAATACTATTTCATCAATTAAAAGATTAATGGGAACTGATAAGAAAGTAGAAGCTGAGGGTAAGAAATATACTCCAGAGGAAATAAGTGCAATGATTCTTTCTTATATGAAAGATTATGCTGAAAGCTATCTTGGTGAAAAAGTAACAAAGGCTGTTATTACAGTACCTGCATACTTTAATGACTCACAAAGACAAGCAACTAAGAATGCTGGTAAGATTGCTGGACTTGAAGTTGAAAGAATTATAAATGAACCAACAGCAGCAGCTTTAGCATATGGTCTTGATAAACAAGATAAAGCACAAACAATATTAGTATATGACCTTGGTGGAGGTACATTTGATGTATCAATACTTGAATTAGGTGATGGTGTATTTGAAGTTAAATCAACAGCAGGTAATAATAAACTTGGTGGAGATGACTTTGATGAAAGATTAATGAATTACTTAGTTGAAACATTTAAAAAGGAAAATGGTATTGATTTAAGTAAAGATAAAATGGCAATGCAAAGATTAAAAGATGCTAGTGAAAAAGCTAAGAAAGATTTAAGTGGTGTTACTACTACACAAATTAGCTTACCATTTATATCTCAAGGATCAGAAGGACCACTTCACTTAGAAATGAGTTTAACAAGAGCTAAATTTGAAGATTTAATTCGTGATTTAGTTGAATCAACACTTGAACCAGTTAGAAAGGCATTAAAAGATGCTAAAATGACTAGTAAAGATATTGATAAAATTATATTAGTTGGAGGATCATCTCGTATTCCGATGGTTCAAGAATTAATTAAGAAAGAATTAGGTAAAGAACCACATAAAGGTGTTAACCCTGATGAAGTAGTTGCTATGGGTGCTGCTATTCAAGGTGGTGTACTTACAGGTGAAGTTAATGATATAGTACTTCTTGATGTTACACCATTATCTTTAGGTATTGAAACATTAGGAGGGGTTAATACAGTATTAATTCCAAGAAATACAACAATACCAACAAGTAAGAGTCAAGTATTCTCAACTGCAGCAGATAATCAACCAGCAGTAGATATACATGTATTACAAGGTGAAAGACCAATGGCTAATGATAATAAAACACTTGGTAACTTCCAACTTACTAATATTCCACCAGCACCACGTGGTATACCTCAAATAGAAGTAACGTTTGATATAGATGCTAATGGAATAGTAAATGTTAAAGCTAAAGATTTAGGAACAAATAAAGAACAATCTATAACAATAACTGCATCAACTAACTTATCTGATGAAGAAATAGATAAGATGGTTAAAGAAGCAGAAGCTAATAAAGAAGCAGATAATAAACGTAAAGAAGAAGCTGATTTAAGAAATGAAGCTGAACAATTAATATTTGCAACTGAAAAAGCAATTAAAGATTTAGGAGATAAAGTTGATTCTAAAGACAAAGAAGAAGCTGAAAAATTAATTGAAGAATTAAAGAGTGAATTAGATAAGGGCGATGCTGATAAGATTAAAGAGATTAAAGAAAAGTTAAATGAAAAAGCAATGGCTCTTGCTACTAAGGTATATGAAGAAGCTGCTAAAAAATCACAAGAAAGTGAAAATAAAGAATCAAAAGATTCAAAAGATGATGATGTAGTAGATGCTGAATTTGTAGAGAAAGAATAAAAAAGGAGGATAACAAAAGAGTATGAAATAATTACTCTTTTGTTTGGTTAATTATGGAAAGAAAAGACATTTTAGATAAGTATAAATGGAAGTTAGAAGATTTATATGAAGATACGTCTATGTATAATAAAGATTTAGAATCACTAGGGCATTTAGTTTTAGATTTTACTAATTATAAAGGTAGAATAATGAAAAGTAGCAATACATTACTTGAAGTATTAAAATTGAATGAAAAAATTGATATGTTAACAAATAAACTTTATGTGTATATAAATATGAAGTTACATGAAGATACAAGAGTTTCTAAATATCAAGAATTATCAGGAAATTTAGATATAGTATTAACTGTAGTAAATGAAAAAACTGCATTCTTTATACCAGAATTATTAAAAAGTGATTATAAAGATGTACTAAAATATATAGATGAAAATAAAGAACTAGAAAGATTTAGATTCTTGCTTGAAGTAATATTTAATGAAAAAGAACATATATTATCTCCTGAAATAGAAGAGTTATTATCAAGAACTGGAAATATTTTAGGAAGTCCTGATAGTATATTTTCAAATTTAAATGACGCAGATTTAGTATTTGACAAAATAACAGATGAAAATGGATTGAAAAAAGAATTAACAAAAGCAAATTATTATAATTATAGTGTATCAAAGGATAGAAAAGTAAGAAAAAGAGCATTTGATACAATGTATAAGAAATATAAAGAATTAAATAATACGTTTGCAACTATATTAAATACAAATTTACAAGTAAGTGATTTTTTAGTAAAAACAAGAAAGTATTCTTCACCACTTAATTTATATTTAGATTCAAACAAGATAGATGAAAGTATATATTATGATTTAATAAAAGCAGTAAATAATAACTTAGATAAAATGTATAAATATATTTCATTAAGAAAAGACATTCTTAATATAGGACATTTGCATATGTATGATATGGCTGTTAAGTTAACAGATGAAAAGAGCAAAGATTATACTTATGAAGAGGCTAAAGAATTAGTTTTAAAATCACTTAGTGTACTTGGAGATACTTATATAAAAGATTTAAGTAAAGCTTTAGATTCTGGTTGGGTTGATGTATATGAAAACACTGGAAAAAGAAGTGGAGCATACTCTTGGGGATGTTATAATGCACATCCATATGTACTTTTAAATTTCCAAGGTAAATATAATGATGTTTCAACACTAGCACACGAAATGGGTCATGCAATGCATAGATACTATTCTAATTTAAATCAAGATTATTATTATAGTGATAATGCAATATTTGTTGCAGAAATCGCATCAACAGTTAATGAAACATTATTAAGTTTATATATGCTTAATAATGTAGATGATGTAAATGAAAAGAAAAATATCATTAATGAAATGCTTGATGATATTAAAAACACTATATATAGACAAACAATGTTTGCAGAATTTGAATTAGATGTACATAATAGATGTTATAATGGTGAAGCATTAACAGCAGAAAAATTTAATAATATATATTTTGATTTAATAAAGAAATACCATGGTAAAGATGTTAAGTATGATGAATATATTAAATATGAATGGTCAAGAATTCCACACTTTTATACACCATTTTATGTATATCAATATGCAACTGGATTATCTATCGCACTTTTAATTGCAAACAAAATATATAATGGTGATAAAGATATGCTAAATAAATATTTAGAATTTTTAAAGAGTGGATCTAATGATTACCCAACTAAATTAGTTGAAAAAATGGGTATTAATATAAAAGATGCTGTAAATGAAGCATTAAATAAATTTGAAGAGTTAATAAATCAATATAAAAACTTAGAATAAAGGTGATGCAGTATGAATAAAAAAGATTATTACGAAGTCTTAGGAGTTTCTAAGACTGCAACTGATGATGAGATAAAAAGCGCATTTAGAAAATTAGCAAAAAAATACCATCCGGATGTATCAAAAGAAGAAAATGCAGCAGAAAAATTTAAAGAAGTACAAGAGGCATATGCAGTACTTTCTGACAAAGAAAAAAGAAGTCAATATGATAAATTTGGACATCAAGCATTTGCAAATAATGCAGGAGGTGCTGGATATCAAAACATGGGTGGCTTTGACTTTAGTGATTTTGATTTTGGTGATATTTTTGGTGATATTTTTGGATCATCATTTGGTGGATCTAGAAAGACAACAAGAAAAGGAAGGACAGGTTCCGATATTAGTTTAACAATGAAAATAACATTTGATGAAGCAGTATATGGATGTGAAAAAGAAGTTGAACTAGAACATTATGTTACATGTGATAAATGTGATGGACTTGGTGGACACGATATGGAATCATGCAAGTATTGTCATGGTAGTGGAACAGTTACTAGTGAACAAAGAACAATACTAGGTTCATTTATGACAAGAACAACATGTCCTTATTGTAAAGGTGAAGGTCATACATTTAAAGAAACATGTAATAAATGTAGAGGAAAAGGTATTATAAAAGAAAGGAGTGTTAAAAAATTAAGAATACCAGCAGGAATAGATAATGGAGATCACTTAAGAATATCAGGTTATGGTATGCCAGGAAGTAATGGTGGAGAAAATGGAGATGCTTATATAGAATTTACAGTAGCAACTCATCCATTATTTAAAAGAGATAAATCTGATATATACCTAGATGTTCCAATAACAATAACAGATGCTATTTTAGGATGTAAAAAAGATATACCTACACTATATGGGAATGTTACTATAAGTGTTCCAGTAGGAACTAATAGTGGAGACATGCAAAAATTAAAAGGAAAAGGTGTAGAAAGCCCAAATACAAAAAGAAAAGGTGATATGTACATAAAACTAAATGTAATAACACCTTCAAAATTAGATAGAGAACAAAAAGATTTATTTAACAAACTTTCAAAAACAAATTTAGAAAGTGGTATAGAATTCACAAGATTTAACGATTATCTAAAAAAGAATAAATAGAGTGCATATTTAAAATTTGCATTCTTTTTATTTTACTTTGTCAACAATTGTAAACTTGACAACAATATATAACAAAGT
>HF990781.1 GCA_000436255.1 Clostridium sp. CAG:1193
TGCAGGATTAGAAGTAACATATAAAAATGGCGGAGGAACAGATGTAGTAATACCAAGTATGATAGATGGTAAGAAAGTAGTTGCAATTGCAGATAATGCATTTACGAGTGCTGGAGTAACACCAACTACCATAAATAATACTAAGAAAGTGATGCCATCATATTTATATAATAATAGGAATGTAGGAACTGTTCGAAAATTAAATATGTCAGTTGATGGTTTAGGCATAACTTCAGTAGTGATACCAAATACAGTTACAAGTATAGGTTATAATGCGTTTTATGGCAACAAATTAACAACGATAGTAATACCAAGTAGTGTAACAAGCATAGGTGATAATGCATTTGCAGATAATCAATTGACAAAGATTATATTTCCATCTACACCGTTAAATATATATTGTCGTCCTTTTATTAATAATCCAATTACTAATGATGGAACATATACTTATCCATCTAATGTAACTGATGCTTGTGTAGAATAATAAATACTCAAAAAACGTCAAACGGTTGGCGTTTTTTTAAATAATATTTATTTTTCTTAATTATTGTAATATAATAATAATGAATGAGGAGTAATTTGTATGAATATTGTTGATATTATTATTATTGTATCAATTGTACTTGGCGTATTAATTGGTTTTGTTAGAGGTTTTTTTAAAGAAACAGTTATATTTATAGGCACTATTTTAGTAGTTGTTTTAGCATTTGTTTTAAAAAATCCTTTATCTTTAATTCTTTATAAGAACTTACCGTTTTTTAAATTTAAAGGTATTTTTGAAGGAATTTCTACTTTAAATATATTAATATATGAAATTTTAGCATTTATTATAGCACTTGCTATACTTTCTATAGCACTTACTATAATTATTAAAATTAGTGGTATTATTGAAAAAATATTAAAACTTACAATTGTTTTAGCACTTCCATCTAAGTTATTAGGTGCGATAGTTGGATTTATTCAATCAATTGTTGTTCTATATGTATTTTTATTCTTATTATCACTTCCAATATTAAGAGTTCCTTATATAAAAGATTCTAAATATGCACAGATGATATTAGAAAAAACACCAGTTATATCAAAAGTAACTGATGGTCTAGTAAAAACATTTAATGAAATAAGTGATTTTGCAGATAAAAATATTAAAAATAATGTTGATAAAAGACAAACTAATAGAGAAATGCTTGAAATAATGCTTAAGAATGATGTTGTAACTAGTGAAAATGTTAAATATCTTTCAGATAAGGGTAAAATAGATATTGATAATATTGATGAATTATTGAGCAAATATAAGGAGGATTAATATGATAATACATGATTTTAAAGAAAGTGAATATGATGAATTAATAAAAGATGGAATAGTTTTGGTTGATTTTTTTGCAACATGGTGTGGTCCTTGCAAAATGCTTGCACCAGAACTTGAAGCTTTAGTAAAGAAAAGAAATGATGTAAAAGTATTAAGTGTTGATGTAGATAAACATGAAAGCATTTCTATGCGTTATAGAATTATGTCTGTACCTACTTTACTTTTATATTATAAAGGTGAGTTACTTGGAAATAGAAGTGGCTATATGCCTTTAAATATTTTAGATAATTAGATTAATGAACTAGTTAAATAGTTCATTTT
>HF990782.1:0-582 GCA_000436255.1 Clostridium sp. CAG:1193
ATATAAGCAATGTTGTGGTAAATAATATAAAACGAGCGAAAATTATTAATTTAAAAATCAGTAATTTGGTTTAATCTTCAGAACTTGTCCACAAAAAATCAAAAATATGTAGAAAAATAAAGGTGTGAGCAAAAATGTTCATACTTTTTAAAATATGGAACAAAAAAATAAAAGTACAGAAAAAAATAACAACTAAGGGAAAAAGTAGAAATACTATTAAAAAAAGAAGCACATATGGGTAATAAAGGCAAGCAAACTTACAATACTAAGTATGATAATCAAAGAAACGAGTGTATAATTTAAAATATATATGTGTGAAAACAGATTAGTAAAATTACTGACTTTTGTTTTGCATTTTTATTGAAATTAAAATTTTGTGATATAATAAATGGTAAGTTGGTGGTGATATAATGTCTAAAATTAGTAATGTACTTACCATGATTGAATGCTTAAGTACAGGAAGAAAATATAGTATTTCTGAACTTTCTAAAAAGTTAGAAGTTACTCCTAGAATGATTAGAGTATATAAAGACGAAATAGAAAAGGCAGGTATTTACATAGATACTATTAAAGGGCCATATG
>HF990782.1:590-2081 GCA_000436255.1 Clostridium sp. CAG:1193
AGATACTATTAAAGGGCCATATGGCGGTTATGTTTTGAATCAAAATATAACTGTGCCAAAAAGATTTATAACACCGGCCAAAATAAATATAAAAAATAAGAATTTATTTAATTTAATAAATAGAGCGATTAAAGAAAAAAGGAAGTGTTTAGTAGAATATTATTCTAAGGATAAAAAAAATATTTCAATTAGAACAATTCAACCATATGATTTAATTCTTTTAGATAGCGAATGGGGAGTTGCAGCTTATTGTGAATTAAAAGAAGAAATAAGACATTTTTATATAAACAGAATTAAATCGATTAAATTATTAGAAAAATTTCATAACTGACATATATATTGCCTCTTTCTTTGCTAAAATTTAGTTAAAGAAAGAGGTTTTATAATGTTTAAAAATAAATACACATCACCATTACTTTCTTTAATACATATATAAAGGTGCTATTTTTGAAAAAATGTTATCTTGCCAGTGTTTTTTTATTTAAGAAAACTAATGATGATAAAAAAGTTAATACAATGTAGTTGGAAAATAATTTAAAAACTATATAAATTTAAAGGAGTGATGCAAAATGAAAAAAATAATTTATGTAACTGGAAATTATGGTAAATATGTTTCAGTCAAAGAATGTTTTATAGGAAAAAACATAGATATAGATTTTTACAAATATGACTTTGAAGAGATTGAAATAAATGATATTGAAAAAATATCAAGGAAAAAAGCATTAGATGCATATGATATTTTACAAACACCTTGTTTTGTAGCTGATACGGGTTTTTATATAGATGATTATCCTAATAATCCAGGATATCCTGGAGCATTTGTTAAAAGGAGTGGGATAAGTTCAAATATTGATGAATTACTTGAAACAATGAAAAATCAAAGTAATAGAAAATGCAAATTTGTTGATTGCTTGACCTTCTACGATGGAGATAAAATTTATACTTTTTATGGAGTAAGTAATGGGACATTAGCACTTAGTAAAAAAGGAGATTTTAATAAGCGAGCAAAATCTAACCTTTGGTATGTATTTATACCAACTAATTGTACTAAAACCTTAGCAGAAATGACAGATGAAGAAAGAAAAAATAGAAATGATGGCCATACGTCTGCAACTGAAGCATTTGCTAATTGGTATCAAAATATTTACTTAAAACAAGATGTAAAAAATTATGATTATCCAGCAGAAGAAAAAGGAGCAACAGAAAAATTTCTTCTGTTAGAAAAAAAATATGAAGTACAAAAGGGTGATGTTCTTGTGCATAATCCTGAAAAACTAGAAAAGAGAAATAAATGTTTAGAAAAAATAAATAAAAGTAACGCTTAATTATTTAATAGTTAAGATGTTTTTTTACTATTAATTAAAAAAGTTAACAGAATTTCATTGTGCAAAAATGCGTAAAAAATGTAAATAATGATGGTGCTTCTTTTGTAAATGTTGACATGGTATGGGGGGGGGGTGATATAATTGGATTATATTAGTAGGAGGGAGG
>HF990782.1:2105-10457 GCA_000436255.1 Clostridium sp. CAG:1193
AGGGAGGTATTTTATGAGTAAAGAAAAATCTTCTTATAGTGATAAACCTTTATTACAAAGAGTAGTTCTGTTTTTAGCAGGTTTTAGTAATATTTTAATAGGATATGCACTATACTTTATGTTTAAAGATGATAAAGCAAAAGATTGGCAAATAGAATTTGTACAAAGAGGAGCTACATTTGGGTTAGCATTTATTATAATCGGATTAATTGTAGTATTAATTGGAACAATACTGCATTATTTAGCACTTCCTGTATAGTGTTAATGTAGTAAAAAAAAGAGTTTGTAAAGGTATTGAATATAATTTTATACCTAAAAGGAGTTAAAATGAAAAAAATATTTAAAAAGCATTGGAAAGAATTGCTAATTGATACAGTTTGTTGTACACTTTTCATAACTGTTATTATGTACTTAATTGTAGGACCATATAATTCGGACTTTGTTAATATTCTACAATTTATTGCAAAAGATGATATAGCAGTTAATTTAAGTCTTATAATGTTTCCAATATATTTAATATTTTGTTTTATAATAAAGCTTGGAACAACAGTTATGAGTGAAGAAAAATCAAAAAAGGCTTAAAAGTTCTTAATTTTGTAATTTGTTTCTGAAAATTTAAAAATGTACAGTAAAATAAAAGAGTCATCAAATTATTTGTGAAGTTGTAAGATAAATGTAGACATAAAAAAGTGTCTGCATTTTTTGTTATAATAAAATAAAGGAGATTATGATTGGCAAGTATATAGAGATGCAAATGGTTAATTGTTGAATGTGCACATGATTATGGTACTGTTGAATTAGGTGATTATTATAAAGTGTTTATAAAAACATTAAAAAGTAAAATAAAAAATCAAATAATAAAAAGTAGATTATATGTTATAATTTTTGTGTAGACAAAATGTTCTAATTAAAAAATACGAAGAAGAAGGATGTGAATAAGATGGATAATGTTGGTTTAAAAAAAGGTGAATTAATAATAATGGATTATACAGAGGATTATAAAAGGATTTATGATGCTGAAAAAGAAGAATTACTAAAAATATATAATGGTAGAATAAATTCTATTGAACATGTAGGAAGTACAAGTATAAAAAATATTAAATCTAAGCCAATTATAGATATTTTAATACAAACAGATGATTTGGATGATTTTAAGAATTTTACTGAAAGAAATGTAGAAGGAGAAACATATACAGTAAAAAAAGAAGAAACTATGGGCGGAGATTATTTAATAAGAAAAGAAGAAGACGGAAAAGTTAAAGCGTTTATTCACGTATATAAAACTAAGGATATAAATGGGATAACACTTATATTATTTAGGGATTATTTAAATTCACATGAGGATGAAAAAGCACGTTATGAAAAGTTAAAAACAGAATTATATGAAAAATATAAAGATGAAAGAAAAATGTATACGTTGGGTAAAAATAAATATATAAAGAGTGTAATAAGTAAAGCACTAAAAGAGAAAGAATAATCTATATATGTAATTTAGATAGGAGTGATATTATTAAAACCAATATAAAAAAGAAAATGATGGTGATTTTAGCAATATTAGTTATGTGTTTTGGCTCTTTATATTTACCAGTAAGAGCAGATTCTGGGTGGGATTCTGATTATGATTTTGGATCTGACTCAGGATGGGATTCTGACTATGATTCTGGATGGGATTTATGGGAATGAATATGGCAAGTACAAATGCATCTAACTTAATGGGTGCAGTTAATACTGGTGATAGTGAATATACTAAAGAAGAAAGAGAAATGCCTGAACCAGGAAGCCTATTTGAAAAGAAAGAGGTTAAAGAAGAAAAACAAGACAGCGAAGATATAGATTATCCAAAGTTCTGCCCGAACTGTGGAAGTGCTACAAAAGGTGGAAACTTCTGTGGTTCATGTGGAAACAAATTAAGATAAAACGACAATTAACTTTTTAGTTAATAGTTTTTAAATATAAAGTAATAAATATATAAATGTGTTATAATCAAATAGATATTTGTATTTAAATATCTATTGGGAGGTTTTATGAACACTTATACTAAAAAAGAATTTACATTATATTGTGTAGATTATTTAAAAAGATGTCAAAAAAATACAAATAAAGAAATAGTTACTGATTTAATGATTGAACTAATGAGTAAAAGTTATTTAGATTCTAATGTAGAAATAACAAAAGAAGTGATTAATAAATATTTATTTGTATTAAATGATGATGGCACTAAAAATGTAAATAAGGTAATATTTGAATTTCTAAAAGCATTAAAAATAGATATGCAAGATATATCATTTGATAAGGTTCATATAACTGGATTAAACTTTAGTGGGCTTAAGAATGTAAATATAAATCTAGATGAAATCCCAAATAAAGATTTATCTAACGTTGATTTTAATGGTGTCATATTAACCGGTTCTTTAGATAACGCATCAATATATTATACTAGTTTTAATGGATATAAAGGCTTTCTTACATTAAATCCACAAAATGTATCATATAAGAAGTTAAATGGTGCTAAATTAGATGGTATAGTAGTTGATGGAGTATTTGATGATGTTGATATAGATTATGTTAATTTTAAAGGAGCAAAGGGAGCATGTATTAACCCACAAACAATTAGAAATAAAACACTTTTTGGAGTTAATTTAGATGGAGTTACATTAATAGGAAATTATAATGAAGAAAAGCAAACATATGAAGAAGCTTCATTTGAAGGTTGTGGTATATTTAATACAAGTTTTAAAAATGCAAAAGGGAACATATATATAAACTTAGATACTTTAAGTTCAATCCCAGTAGTAAAATTAAGTTGTTGTGATTTAACTAACGTAACTATACTTGGTATAGCCAGATGTTATACAGGTAAACAAGATTGTGTAAAAGAAGATGGCAGTATTATCATGGATGCATCAAAAAATGATTTATATGGCTCATATTATACATATAGTAATAATAAAATTGTAAAAATCGGTTTATATAGATCTAGAGTATGGGATGATGATACAAAAAGATTTAAGTTTTTAAAAAGAGAAGATGAACCAAGTTTAAAATTTAAAACAGAATATATTGGTTTAGATAAAGTTAAAGAAAAGGAGAAGAAAAAATTATGGAAAAGAATATTGAAATAGAACCATTATTTAACGAATATGTGGATTTTGAAACATTTAGCAAATCTGATTTTCGTGTGGTTTTAATAAAAGATTGTAAAGAGGTATTAAAAAGTAATAAATTATTAGAATTTACTTTAGATGATGGTACAGGTGTTGATAGAACTATTTTAAGTGGGATAAAAGAATATTATAATCCAGCAGATTTAATAGGGAAAAAGGTAGTAGCAATTTTAAATTTACCACCAAGAAGTATGATGGGTATTGATTCATGTGGAATGTTAATATCTGCTATACATACTGAGTCCAATGAAGAAAAATTAGATCTTTTAATAGTAGATAATAATATACCAGCCGGTTCTAAACTATATTAAATATTATGAAAAAACAATTTGAAAATAATAATTTTATCTTATACTCACCAGATACTTTAAAATATATAACTAATAATATGGAAGATATATTAAATAATAGCTTGGAGCTTTATAAAAAATTATTCTGCATTAAAGAATATAGGCAAGTACAAATAAATTATTTTGATGATATAATTTCATTTAGAAAATTTATATATGATTTAAGGAAAGAAAAAGAATCTTTGCCAAAGTATGCAAAGGGTACTTTTGATAAAGGCATGATTAATGCATACATAGAAAAAGATATAGAAATAAATAGTGCCTTATACCACAAAAAACTATATATGGCATCTCATGAATTATTTCATATTATGTATGATGAACTTATATTAAAAAAATATAATTATAATCGCATTGTATGGTTTGATGAGGGCATGGCAGAGTTTTTTTCGGGTGAATATGATAAAGAAATAAATAGTAATTTTGATAAGTGGTTTATAGAAGTATTTAAAAGCACTAAAAAAATACCAGACTTGAATAAATTAGACCATGGCAATAACTTTGAAACGATAGAATATAGTGGGTATAATTTAAGCCTTTTATCAATTAAATATTTATATGATACATTAGGTTTTAATAAATTAGTAAAGTTGTTATATAGTAACAAAATAGAAAGGTATGGTAAAATTATTGTAAAAGATGCATTTGAATATTATAAAAAAACGTTCAGTATTAATTGCTGAACATTTTTAGTTTATAGTACAATTTAATATTTCCCTTTTAATGCATGTATTATTTTCTTTTACATATCCACTAGGGCAACCCTTACCCAAATTAGAACTAACAGTTGGTACACACCACATTTCTGCAGATACTCCATCTTCTACACTATACATATAATCATTGCCATTACATTTCCAAAACGGAGAGACATCTGTATTAATTGCATAATATTTATTGTTCATATTTAGACATTTGCCATTTTTTAATGTGTACCCATTTGGGCACATAGATACATTTATTAAATTTGTAGTACTTATTTTTGTACAAGTTTTTCCATCATCATTTATTTTGCAATTCTCTTTACAAGTATATGATTTTTTCCATATAGCAATAATTTCTAAATCATTATTTACTATAGAATCACTTGTAACTAATGATCCATCACTAAATTTCCATCCATCAAAGATATATCCTTCTTTAGTAGGATTTGTTGGTAAAACTATGTTACTTCCAATAACATCTATAATACTTTTAATATTATTCCCTCCGTCTGTATTGATATTAATAGTAACTATCTTATCACTACTTTTAATCCATCTTGGTTTTAACTTAATATTTTCATTTACTATTAAATTTTCATTTACTATTTTACCTTCTTCATTAATCCATCCTGCAAAAATGTATCCTTCTTTTTGGGGTTCGGTAATACTTTTTAAAGAACTCCCTTTTTTAATAATAATATTTTCGTTTTTATCATTTACTACATAACTAATAGTAACTATATTTTCATCTTTGCTAATCCAATTAGCGGTTAGTTTAGTATCTTTATTTACAGTATAATTACTAGTTACAATATTTCCATCTTGATCAGTAAATCCTACAAAAATGTATCCTTCCTTTGTAGGCGTTTCTTTTAAATTTAATGTTTTATCTTTTGATATTTTTATATCACTTATTTGTGATCCTCCGTCAGTATTAAATGTAATGTTATACTTTTTCTCACACCCAAATAAAATTAATAATATAATAATTACTAAAATTAATATAGTAGATGTGATGATAATCTGCTTCTTATTCATAATTCCTCCTATTATTTTGATTATAACATGTGTAGTAAATAAATAAAATATTTGCTATAATATTCTTACAAAAATTATGGAGGTTTTATGAAAAGTGATGTTTTTAATGTTGAACTAAATAAAATTGAAGATGAAGATATAAAGGAAAGTACTAAATATATATTAAATAAGTTACCTGATTATTTTTATGAAGTGCCTGCTTCATCAACTGGTAAATATCATCCTTCTTTTTCACTTGGTAAAGGAGGCCTTATAAGGCATACTAAAGTAGCAGTAAGAATTGCAGAAGAATTATTTTCTGATAGTGTATTTTCTACATTTACTGAGCATGAGAAAGATATAATACGTATGGCAATAATACTTCATGATGGACTAAAAAGTGGTATTAATAAAGAAGAATATACCAGTTTTTCTCATCCATTAATTATGTCAGATTTTATATTAGAAAATTCATCTAATCTTTCGATTAGTGATGAAGATATACTTTGCGTATGTAGATTAATAAAATCACATATGGGACCATGGAATAAAAAGGGAGATATAACTCTACCTATTCCAAAAGAAAAAGATGAGATCTTTGTACATCTTTGCGATTATATTGCATCAAGAAGATTTTTAAATGTAAATTTTGATAATAATGAAATAACAGATGAAATTAACACTAAGAGGGCAATATGACAAATTTTACAAAAAAAGAAATTATTAATACTTTTGTTAAATTATTAAATGAAAAAGAATTTGATAAAATAAAAATAACAGAAATTGTTAAAGAATGTGGCATAAATAGGAATACTTTCTATTATCATTATGAAGATATTAATGATCTAGCAAAAAGCTTTTTGGATGACTTAAAAGAAAAAATTGTTGATAGTTGTAAAGATGATGAAGAAAAAAGAAAAATTAAATTTGTACGTGCGAAAGAATTTTTGTCTCAAAATAGAAATGCAATTTATCATATATATAATTCAACTTTAAAAGATTATTTTGAACAGGATGTTTATAATGCAATAGAGGCTTTAGTAATTTGGTATAAAAACGAAAATTATAGGAATATTAATATTGATAATGAAGAAGAGATGTTTATTATAAGATTTTTTACTGGTGCGATAACTAGTTATATGTATTATTGGTTAAAAATAGGAATGCCTTTTGAACCTGATAGAATAATTAATAAAATGACATCATTATTAAAATCTACCTTTGATAGTGTTTTTCTTAATATTGAAAAAAAATAGACAAGTGTATATAAATTGTCTGTTTTTTAGACACTTTAAAATAATTAACTATTCAAAATAATTAATATAAGTGTTAATATTTTATTAGAGAGGAGATATGAAATGTTAAAAAAGTTTAATAAGTTTATGTTGATTACAATGCTATTTTCAATTATGTTATGTTTAATGGGAATAATTTTAATTATATATCCAGACATATCATTAAAAGTAATCGCATTAATTATTGCAGTATCTATGATAGTTGGAGGATTGTTTTTAATTATTGATTTTGGAGGAAGAATATTATTTACAAATTTTATGACAATAGGTATTTTACTATTTATTATGGGTGTAATATTACTTATTCAACCAAATATAGTAGTAACAATTATTCCATATATAGTAGGTATATATATAATTATTAATTCAATATTTGATTTACAAGTATCACTTGGACTTAAAAAATATGAAATAGAAGGATGGCTTTTACCAACCTTATTATCAATTCTTTCAATCTTATGTGGTATATTTATAATAACTTATCCACAAAGTAGTATGACTGTATTAACATCATATTTTGGTATTGTATTAATCATTTATGCAGTATCTATGCTTGTAAATTCAATAGTATTTAAGAAAAATGTTAACGATATAGTTAAATTATTAGAAGATTAATATATAGGATTGTCGGTAATAATACCAGTTTATAACGGAGATGTGTATTTAAAAACATGTCTCTTTTTTGTATTAAATTAATCACTTAAAGATATAGAAATAATTATAGTAGATGATGCTTCAAAAGATAATTCATTAAAGATATTAAAAGGATATGATCTACTTTTATTTTGTTATAATTGAATTAAAAAATGATTTTATAGGAAAAAATGCGGAGAAAGAAGATATTGGACAGCTTAAAAAAATATAAAATAATTAAGCCACCATATGAAAGAGTATAGTGCATTTGTAGTTGATTATAAAAATGACATTATTAGTAGTGCTGATATAAAAATTAAACAAAAGGCAGATTCACTAGATGAAATTCATATTCAAAAGAAGATATTATATTGTTAGCAAAAAACACTAATACTTTGGTATATGAAGTTCTAATTATATAGATATAAACAAATATTATTTTTATAACTATAACACGCTTAATCCTGATAATAAAACAAATGCTTCAATAGGGTTAATTATTGTTTACTAGTAAAAAATTGATATATTTGTTAAAATAGTATTGAGGTATAGTATGAATATGTTTGAAAAAATACTTAGTTTTTTAAAATTTGAAATGAATATACCAACAAATTATGGGTGGTTCCATATAATGTGCTTATTTATAATGACATTAATAATTTTAGTTTTATATATTAAAAGACCAAATCTAAAAAAAACTATATTAACTATGTCAATTATTATGATTTTGTTTGAAATATATAAACAATTATCTTTTTCTTTTGGGGATGGAGCATGGCATTATCAATGGTATATTTTCCCTTTTCAATTTTGTTCAGTCCCAATGTATGTAGGTTTAATTGCAGGATTAACTAAAAATAAAAAGATAGAAAATGCCTGTTATTCCTTTTTGGCAACATATGGACTTATTGCAGGTATTTCTGTTATGTTATACCCAAATGATGTATATATAAAAGAGGCCCTTATAAATATTCAAACAATGATACATCATGGATTTATGGTTATAATAGGTATATATATATTGTTAACTTCAAAAGTTAATTTTAATACTAAGACAATATTAAATGCGCTTACTATATTTAGTTTAATAGTATTTATAGCTCTTTTAATAGATGTATCTACATATTATTTAAATATAGATGGGGGATTAAAAATGTTTTTTATATCTCCGTTTCACGCATCTACATTG
>HF990783.1:0-5029 GCA_000436255.1 Clostridium sp. CAG:1193
AACAGGAAAAGGTAAATTTGAAGGATATACTTGTGTAGGAAATAGTACTAATATGGAGTGCGTTAAAGGAGAAATACCTGGATCAACAGAAACAGATGCACAATATTTCTCATATAGTGATGTAGATGATGGAGTATCTATAACTGGATATAATGTAGAAGGCGGCACTGATGTAGTAATACCAAGTGAAATAAATGGTAAGAAAGTAGTTGCAATTGCAAATGATGCATTTACAAGTAGTGGAGTAACACCAACTAATATAAGTAATACTAAAAAAGTATCAGTATCATATTTAAATAATAATAAAAAAGATGTTGCCACAATTCCACTTAGTAGAATTCCAGTGGAAGGTTTAGGAATAACTTCAGTAGTAATACCAAGTACTGTTAAAAGCATAGGAGAATCTGCATTTGAAAATAATCAACTAACAGAAGTAACAATTCCTAGTAGTGTAACAAGTATAGGAAGTTATGCATTTGAAAATAATCAAATAACAGAAGTGGTAATACCTAGTAGTGTAACAAGTATAGGAAGAAGTGCATTTAGTAGTAATCAACTAACATCTTTAACACTATTAGATGGTATAACGAGCATAGGAGATTTTGCATTTGAAAATAATCAATTAACAGAAGTAGTGATACCTAGTAGTGTAACAAGTATAGGAAGAAGTGCATTTTCTAAAACTGGTTCCTCTAATCAAAATTTATCAAAAATAGTAAATAAAACAGGTAAAAGTTTTGATTGGACAGCTATTGTAAATGATGAATTTGGAGTTAGTTCTTTTATAACTGGTACAGTTCCAAATAATTATGGCAATGTAGAAGTAGTTAGTGAATAGAATAATTGAGTTTATACTCAATTATTTTTTTTGAATTAACAAATTATTTTTGAATATAATTTAGTGGGGGAGGTTATGTTTAAAAGTAAATTTTTTAAAACTTATGGATTTCCATTATTATTAATAGTATCAATAATTATTGGAAGTGTTATAGGAATAATTTTTAAGAGTGATGCAATTGTTTTAAAACCGTTTGGAAATATATTCTTAAATTTAATGTATACAGTAGTTGTACCTTTGGTATTTTTTACTATATCTAGTAGTATTGCTAATATGGTTAATTTAAAAAGACTAGGGAAAATACTTAAATATGTTTTTATTGTATTTATAGTAACTAGTGTGATATCTGGAATATTTATGCTTATATCTTTAAAGTTGTTTGATGTTACAAAAAATGTAAATATTTCATTAACGCTTGGTAGTAGGGAAAGTGTTAGTGTATTAGATCAAATAGTTAAGGCAATAACTGTTACTGATTTTACAGAGCTGTTATCTAAAAATAATATGTTACCTTTAATAATATTTTCTATATTATTTGGAATAGGTACTGCATTATTAAAAGATGCTGGAAAACCTTTAGCAAGATCTTTATCTATAATATCTGAGGTAATGATGAAGATTGTAAAAATAATAATGTATTATGCTCCAATAGGATTATGTGCTTATTTTGCAGCGTTGATAGGTGAATTTGGACCTGAATTACTTGGTAGTTATGCAAAAAGTATGATACTTTATTATGTAGTATGTATATTATATTTTTTAATATTTTATAGAATATATGCTTATTATGCAAAGGGGAAATCTGGAGTTAAATTATTCTTTAGTAAAATATTTCCTACAGTTGCGACTTCACTCGCAACGCAATCATCACTTGCAAGTCTACCTACTAATTTAGAAGTAACTAAAGAAATGGGTGTACCAAAAGATGTAAGGGAGGTAACACTTCCAATAGGTACGACTATGCATATGGAAGGCTCTAGTATGGGTGCAATACTTAAAATAGTATTTTTGTTTGGAATATTTGGAAAACCTTTTACAGGCACTTATACATATTTAATAGCAATACTTATTGCACTATTATCATCAGTTGTAATGTCAGGCATACCAGGTGGTGGTTTAATTGGAGAAATGTTAATAGTATCTTTATATAATTTTCCACTAGAAGCATTTCCTATAATAGCTACAATAGGATGGCTTATAGATCCACCAGCAACATGTATAAATGTATGTGGAGATTCAGTTAGCAGTATGATTGTAACAAAATTAGTAGATGAAAAAAGTACTTAGTTTTCTGAGTATTTTTTTTTAATTGTGTTATTATATATATGGTGAAGTATTTATGATTAAGTTATTTATTGTACGTCATGGTAAAACAGATTGGAATTTATTAGGGATAGTTCAAGGTAGTACTGATATAAGTTTAAATGAAGAAGGTATAATTGAAGCAAGGAATTTAAGTGAAAAAATAGATATAAGTAAAATAGATTTGTGTATTTCATCTCCTTTAAAAAGAGCAATGGAAACAGCAAAAATTATAACTAAAAATAAAATAGAAATTATATATGATGATTTAATTAAAGAAAGATATTTTGGTGATTATGAAGGGGGTAGTATTAATTTTGATGTAATATCTAGATTATGGGATTATAAATTAAATGATTCATCTAATAATATTGAAAGTATTAAAGAGTGCTTAAATAGAGCGAGTAGTTTTATAAATAAAATAAAAGAAGATTATAAAGATAAAGCAATATTAATAGTGTCTCATGGTGGGTTTATAAAATGTATGAATTATGTATTAAAAGGATATAATGAAAGTACGGATTTTTTATCATTTAATCCTAAAAATACAACTTTGTATGAATATGATATTAATGAATAAAAGGCTTATTTATTGAGCACTTTTTTTGTAGCTTTCTTGTAATATTAGGCTATACGTGTTACAATAATACATAGAAAGTTTGGTGTATATAATATGGATGATACATTTAAAAAGAAATTTGTATGTAATAGATGTGGATGTTGTTGTAAAAATATTAAATATTATGAACCAGCACAATTTCTTGATAGAGGTGATGGTGTTTGTAAGTATTATAATGATGCCGATAAAGCATGCACAATATATGATTTTAGGCCTGACTTTTGTAGAGTAGATAAAATGTATAAATTATATAAAGATAAAATGACATGGGATGAATATGTAGATTTAAACTATGAAGCATGTATAGAATTAAGGAAATTAGAAAGAGAAAAAACTGAAAACATAGGAAAAGATGTAAGTGAAGTAATTGATGAAGATGTATCACTTACTAAAATTCCTAAAGAGGAAGTAACAGAATACGACCCTTTAGATGATGACTTTTTTTATGATCTTGATGAAGATTTTTTTGGAGATGATTAGATGGGATTATTTGATAAGATAAAAAATATATTTACAGCAGAAAAAAAAGAAGAAAAACAAGTAGAAGCATATGATAAAGGTTTATTAAAAACAAGGGTTGAATTTACTTCTAAACTGGGTAAATTATCTTCTAAGTATAAAAGTGTAACTGATGAATATTTTGATGAATTAGAAGAACTTTTAGTTATGGCAGATATTGGTGTTAATACTGTAATGGATTTTATGGATAGACTTAAAAAAAGAGTTAAAAGTGAAAATATTACAGATACTGATATGTTAAAAGAGGTAATAGTAGATGAATTATTTATTATATATGTAAATGAAGATATACTATCAACTAAAATAAAATATAATGAATCTGGTCCAACTGTATTACTCTTTGTTGGTGTTAATGGGGTAGGTAAAACTACTACTATTGCTAAAATGGCTTACAGAATGAAGCGTGAAGGTAAAAAGGTAATGATGGTTGCAGGTGATACATTTAGAGCTGGTGCGATTGAACAATTAGAATTATGGGCAAATAAAGTAGGATGTACTATAGTAAAAAGTGAGTCTAAAGATCCATCGGCTGTAATGTATGATGCATTAAATATTGCAAAGAAAGAAAATTATGATGTAGTTTTAATTGATACAGCAGGAAGACTTCAAAATAAGGTTAACTTAATGAAGGAATTAGAAAAAATTAATAAAGTAATTGGAAATATAATAGAGGGTGCGCCACATGAAACTCTTCTTGTAATAGATGCAACTACTGGACAAAATGGTATAAGTCAAGCTAAGAATTTTAAAGAAATTACTAATATAACAGGAATAGTACTTACTAAATTAGATGGAACTGCTAAAGGCGGTATAGTTCTTGCTATAAAAGAAAATGTTAATATACCAGTTAAATATGTTGGTTTAGGCGAGAAGATGGAAGATTTAATACCATTTGATATTGAAAATTATATATATGGTTTATTTAAGGATATGGTATAATGGAAGATAGAATTTATTTAACAATGCTATATGATATATATGGTGATTTGTTAACAGAAAAAGAAAGAAAATATTTTGAAGCATATTATTTTGATAACTTATCTTTAGGTGAAATAAGTGAGAATATGGATGTTTCAAGAAATGCAGTTCATAAAAGTATTAAATTAGTTATAGAAAAACTTAATGAGTTTGAAAGTAAACTACATTTAAAAGAAAAAAATGAAATATTAAGTAAAATAATAAATACTATTAATGATGAAGAGTTAAAAGAAAAATTAAATGAAATAAGTTGGTGAATATAATGTTTGAAAATTTAAGCGAACGTCTTTCTAATGCAATGCATAAGATTAAAGGTTATGGAAAAATAACTGAAGATAATATAAGCGATATATTAAGAGAAGTTAGACTTGCACTTTTAGAGTCAGACGTAAATTATAAAGTAGTAAAAGAATTTACTAATAATGTTAAAGAAAAAGCACTTGGAGTAGAGGTACAAACAAGTTTAAAACCTAGTGAAATGTTTTTAAAAATATTAAAAGATGAACTTATTAGTCTTTTAGGAGATTATAGTGCTCCTTTGGTTAATAAAAACTTTAATGTTGTAATGTTTGTAGGTTTACAGGGTAGTGGTAAAACAACTCATATTGGTAAGTTAGGTCTTTGGGTAAGAAAAAAATATAAGAAAAAACCCATGTTTATCGCATGTGATATTTATAGACCAGCTGCAATAGATCAGTTAAAACAAATAGGGCGTGAACTTGATATATTTGTTTATAGTGAAGAAGGTAAGGATGCTGTTAAAATAGCAGAAA
>HF990783.1:5050-6833 GCA_000436255.1 Clostridium sp. CAG:1193
GTTAAAATAGCAGAAAATGGTATAAAATATGCTCGTGAAAATGGATATGATTATGTATTTATTGATACAGCAGGAAGACTTCATATAGATGATACTTTAATGCAAGAATTAAAAGATATTAATGAAAGTGTTAAACCTGATGAAATACTTTTAGTAATAGATGCGATGATTGGTCAAGATGCTATTAATGTTATAGAAGGATTTAATAATGAACTTCCACTAACTGGTACAATTCTTACAAAAATGGATGGAGATACAAAAGGTGGAGTAGCACTTTCTGTTAGACATTTAACAAATATTCCAATAAAATTTGTAGGTACTAGTGAAAAAATGGATGGATTAATGGAATTTGATCCTGAAAGAATGGTAGGTAGAATTTTAGGAGAAGGAGATATTCAATCATTAATTGAACATGCAGAAAGTGTTATTGATGAAAAGTCTGCTATAGAAGCTGCTAAAAAAATGAATAGTGGTAAATTTGATTTGGAAGATTTTTTAGAACAGTTAAAACAAGTAAAAAAATTAGGGCCTCTTGAAAATCTAATTAAATTAATACCAGGTGCATCTAAAATGGGACTAAATAACGTTACAATAGATCCAAAGCAAATATCTCATATAGAAGCAATTATACAATCTATGACTCCAAAAGAAAGAAAAAATCCAGATATAATTAAAGCAAGCAGAAAAACAAGAATAGCAAATGGTTCTGGAACTTCTGTACAAGAGGTAAATAAGTTATTAACACAATTTGAATCTATGAAAAAAATGATGAAACAATTTAAAAATGGTAATTTAAAATTACCATTCTAGGAGGAATAAAAATGGAAGAAGAAATGAATAAATTAACTTTAGCAATAGAAGATAACCCTAATTTAAGTGAGTCATTTAAAGGAAACTTAGTTGTACTTGCAAATACAGTAATTGCAACTTTTCCTCAATATGATTATTCATATTTTAAAGAAAGACTTAGTAATTTAAAAATAGTAGGTGATAACGCTCTTGATACATATACATCTTATAATGTAGGGTCTAATACACTTACAATGAATAAAACGCGTATGCTTGAAGATAATGTTGATGTACAAAATGTATTTTTACAAAATATGTTATCTATATGTACTCATAAAGAAGAAATGCCTGGGAAATTAAGAGGATTTAATGATGGTATGAGTAAAACGATTGCTACTATGATAGTAGGTGATGAAGGACACAAAAGTAAGAATGTATTAGAGGCCCATGCAGTAGGTTTATTATCTAAAGTTATTGGTGGTGATGAACTATTAGATTCTTATATGAAAGATGATATAAATATAGTTTTAGAGTCATTATCAAAAAGTGGTATAGAAGAGAATAGTTTTACTGCGTTAATGGAAGATATGTCATTAATAAGTTATAAAGAACAAATATCAAGCGAACACTTTATTGCTGCTGAGAAAAAAATAATTGATATGTTTAGTTTAAAAATGAATAACGATGCGATGAATGGAAAAATCACATTAGAAGAACTAAAAGAAAAATGTGAAGATTTTGGTGGCCTTATGTTTTCATCTGATTTAGAATTATATGCGGTTTATCCAGGATATTTTGAAATGAAAGATTCAAAACAATTATTTGATTATGCAAAAATGGGAATGAAATCATTAGAAAAAACACAGCAAATAATTGCAGAAAAAGAAGCTAAAAGTTTATAGAAAGATTCTTCTTTCTTTTTTTATTTATAGAAAAATGTAAACTTGACAAGTGAGATAGAGATGATATAATAATTTTGTAATAATAAGGGAGG
>HF990784.1 GCA_000436255.1 Clostridium sp. CAG:1193
GTAGTTGCAATTGCAGATTATGCATTTACAGATAGAGGAGTAATACCAACTAGTATAAAAAACAAAGGAAAAACATCAGTTTCTTATTTAAATAATAGTAAAAATAAAACAGTTATACCACTTGCGCGTCCAGATATATTAGGTTTAGGAATAACTTCAGTAATAATACCAAGTACTGTTAAAAGCATAGGAGGATCTGCATTTTTTGACAACAAACTGACAGAAGTAACAATACCAAGTAGTGTAACAAGTATAGGCAGGGTTGCATTTGCATATAATCAATTGACAAAGATTATATTTCCATCAACACCACTTACAATATATGATACTTCTTTTAATAATAATCCAATTACTAATGATGGTACATATACTTATCCATCAAATGTAACAGTAAAAAAATAAAAACTTCTTTAGTCTAACTATGGAGTTTATCCTTGTATAAATAGAGAATTTATAATATTCTTTATTTAAAATATGAACATAGAAAAAAGTACTTAATGGATTTAATGTAAGTAGTAAAAAAACTTTTGGATTAACATTTGTAGCAAAGTAAAATTAATAAAATGTAAAAATTACAAAAATAATGATTTTATCTTCAATAATTAAATTATTGAAGTTTTTTTTATGAGGTTATCATACAAAAATTTAAGTACAGAATTAAAAAAACTTATTTTTGTAATTTGCATTAATTAAATTAATGTATTAAAGTAGTGTAAACATTTTGTGTATTTGATGTATTAATGCATAAATTATGTTATAGTATTTAAAGAGGTGAGTTTATGCTTAAACTAAAAGGAGTTTCTAAGTTTTATTATAATAAGGGAGTAGTTGCGACTGGATTTACTAAAGTTAATCTTGAACTTAATATTGGTGAGTTTGTTGTTATAACTGGGGAATCTGGTAGTGGTAAAAGTACTTTATTAAATGTAATTTCTGGTCTTGATACGTATGAAGAAGGGGAAATGTACATTAATGGGGAAGAAACTAGTTATTATGGTGAATCTGATTTTGAAGCATATAGAAAAAAATATATTGGAAATATATTTCAAAATTTTAACTTAATTAATAGTTATACTGTATATCAAAATTTAGAATTGGTTCTTTTATTAAATGGATATAATAGTAAAGATATTAAAGATAAAATAAATGATATTTTAAAAACTGTTGATTTATATAAATATAGAAATACTAAAGCTTCTAAATTATCAGGTGGTCAAAAGCAAAGGGTTGCTATAGCAAGAGCATTATTAAAGGAAACACCTATTATTGTTGCTGATGAACCAACTGGTAATTTGGATAGTAAAAGTGCGGCTGGAATAATGAAATTACTTTATGAAATATCAAAAAATAAACTTGTTATAATTGTTACTCATAATTATGATCAAGTAAGTGAGTATGCGACAAGAAGAATAAAAATGCATGACGGAAAAATATTAGAGGATACTAAACTTATAAAAGACGGTAAAGAAAGTGAATTTGTTGATAAAAATTATGGGAATATTACTTTTTTAAATAAATTAAAATTAGGAATAAGAAATACATTTAATGTAATACCTAAGTTTTTACTATTATTAATTGTGTATTTATTCTTAACTATTTCTGTAATTAGTGAGTATTCATCTGTTAAAAAGAATGATTATGATAATTCATTACTGGGTTATAATGCATATTTTTCATTAATAAATGATAAAAGAATAGTGCTTAAGAAAAATGATGGAGAGTATTTTACTATTGAAGATATGAATAAAATTAAATCGCTTAATAATATTGATTATATATTTACTGATGATATTTTATTAGATACATCATATGCGATAAATGATGAAGATCTTTATTTAAGTGGTGGTGTTGTAGATATATCTAGGTTTAGTGGGAATGTTGATTATGGAGTATTACCAAAAAATGATGATGAAATAATAGTAGAAGGAAATTCTTATGATTATTATTTAAATGATAAAAAAGATGAAATATTAAAAAAGGAATATTATCTTGAAGATTATAATACTTCAGGTAGTGTACTTAAATATAAACTTAAGATAGTTGGAATAAAGTATAAAGATGAAGGTATAGATAAAAATAGATTTTATGTAAGTGAAAAAGTAATTAATGATTTAAGAAAAACTATAAATAAGGGTTATAGCTCTATAAATACAACTATTAATAATAAACTTTATAAAAGTGATAGATATTCATTGGATTATAATATCATTCCTAGTGATAAAGTTAGCAAAGGTTATATGATTGTATCTGAGAATTTAAACTATAATTGTAATTATTACTATTGTGTTAATAATAAAGCAAGTGTAAAAATAGAAAATTTATATTATAGTGATTCACTGGATTTAACTATATCTAATACATATAATAAAAATAATATTGAATGGTTAACAGGATATAAAGATTATGATAAATATAGTAATGTATTCTTTATAAATGATGAAGAGTATGAGGCAATGTTTAATAAAGATAGTTATCAAGTTAGTGTATTTATAAATAATGAAAAACTAGTTAAAAATACCCTTAAAGATTTAAGAGATAATGGATATACTGCTTTATATTTAAAAGATACATTAGTAGATTATACGGCTGATTTAATGATATTTGTTAAGATATTACAACTTTCAGGAATAGTTATAGCAATAGTTGCATTATTCTTTATATCATACTTTATTATTAAAATAATATTAAAATCAAGAAATATATATTTTTCAACAATAAGAATGCTTGGTGCTTCTATTAAAGATGCGAAGAGTCTACTTAATATTGAACTTATATTAGTACTTGATATAGCATATGCTTTAGCACTTTTATTTATATTATTAGTAAATAATAATGTAATAAATATAGATTACATAAAGAATATGGTAAGTTATTTAAAAATTAGTGATTATATCATACTTTACCTAATTTTATTTATAATATCTATTCTTATTTCAAACAGATATGGTAATAAATTATTTAAAAAGTCTGCAATGAATACATATAGAGAAGAGGTGTAGTATGATAAGTATTTTAAATGTAAATAAGTATTTTAATAAAAATAAGAAAAATGAAATACATGTAATTGATAATACTAGTTTAGAATTTTCTAATACTGGTTTAGTTTCACTTCTTGGACCTAGTGGTAGTGGTAAAACAACTCTTTTAAATGTAATTGGTGGACTTGATAAAGTAAATGGTGGAAAAATATTTATAGATGGAAAGAGAATAACTAAAAGAAGAAGTGCTAAAGTAGATGAAATAAGGAATTTAAATATTGGATATATATTTCAAGATTACCATTTGATTAATGATATGACAGTATTTGATAATGTAGCATTAGTACTTAAAATGATTGGTTTAAAGGATAAAAATGAAATAAAGAAAAGGGTAAATTATGTTCTTACAACAGTAGGAATTTATAAGTATAGAAATAGACTTGCTAGTATGTTATCAGGAGGAGAAAGACAAAGAGTAGGTATAGCACGTGCGATAGTTAAAAATCCTAATATAATAATTGCTGATGAACCAACAGGCAATTTAGATAGTAAAAATACAATTGAAATAATGAATATAATTAAATCTATTTCAAAAGATAAATTGGTTATACTTGTTACCCATGAAAAGGATTTAGCATATTTTTATTCAGATAGAATTATTGAACTAAAGGATGGAAAGATAATTTCTGATAAAGATAATTCACATAATAATGAACTTGATTATAGGATAGAAAATAAAATATATTTAAAAGATATTAAAAATCATAAGACAATTAAAAGTGATAATTTAAAAATAGATTACTATAGTGAAAATGATGAAAAGCTAAATATTAAATTAGTTGTTAAAAATGGTAATATTTATATAGAAAGTGCTACTAAAGATAAAATAGAGGTAATTGATGAATCATCTTCATTAGAACTTGTTAATGATAACTATAAGAAAATATCAAAAGAAACATATGAAAAATATAAATTTGATTATAAAGACATCCTAAATAATAACTTTAAGTTAAAATATACTTCTATATTTAATCCAATCACACTATTAATTAGTGGATTTAAAAAAATAAAGAAGTATTCTGTATTAAAGAAAATTTTATTACTTGGTTTCTTTGTATCTTCTATGTTTGTACTTTATTCAGTTAGTAATATAATGGGAATACTTAATGTTAAAGATGAAAAATTTGTTAAACATAATAAAAATTACATTTCTGTAATTGCTAATAAAATTGATAAAGATAAGTATTTATCGTATGAAAAAGATGAGAATATTTATTATATGATGCCTGGAGATTCTATGGCAACATTTACTGTAAAGTATGATTATTATTATCAAACAATAAATGCAGTAGATAGATTATCAGGTTCATTATCAAGCTTAAGTATGATAAATAAAGAAAATTTAATTTATGGTAGAATGCCAGAAAATGATTATGAAATAGTAGTTGATAAGATGTCTATAAATAATATGTTTAATAATTATATAGCAAAACAAGTTGGTATAACTACTGTTAAAGATGTATTAGGACTTACTGCAAGTATAAACAATATGCCTACTTTTACAATCGTTGGAATAACTGATTTAAAAAGCCCATGCATATATACAGATGAAAAGTTATTTATTAATATACTTTCAAACACTACTAATTCAAGCGATATGTTTGATTTTGGTATAATTGATGTTAATGTTTCTGTTCCTGGTGATATAACTAAATTAGTTAGTTATGAGTTATTAAAGGATAAAATAACATTAAAGGGTGGTAGATTACCAGAAAATGATTATGAAGTAATTGCTAACTATGAATATAGATGGGAATATGAATTAAATAGAGAGATTCAAGTAAAAGTTAATGATAAAAAATTAAAAGTAGTTGGTTATTATGCTTCAAATGACTATAGTGGTTTACTAACAAATGATAATACAATAAAATATAGTTTATTTGATACATCAAAAAATATTACTGTATATCCTAAAGATAAGAAGAAAGTTATTAATTCTTTTAAAGAAAATGATATTAATGTTATAGATTCGTATAATAAAGATAGAGCTGATTATATAAATAAACAAAAGAATACTATGATATCATCAATAGTAATTGCTGGTGTTGTTCTTGTAATATCTTTAGTTGAAATATTCTTAATGATGCGATCATCATTCTTATCTAGAATTAAAGAAGTAGGAATATATAGAGCAATTGGTGTAAAAAAGAAAGATATTTGCAAAATGTTTTTAGGAGAAATACTTGCAATTACTTTAACTGCATCATTATTAGGATTTATATTTATGGCATATATACTAAAAAATATGTCTACATTAATTATATTTAGAGATAGATTTTTATATAATCCACTTGTACTTATAATAAGTTTATCTATTATATTTGGGTTTAATATATTAGTAGGATTAATTCCAGTATTTAATACAATAAGAAAGAGTCCAGCACAAATATTAAGTAGAACTGATATTGACTAAAAAATTAAAAATATAAAAAAACTTGACAAAGTGTAAAAAATGTGTATAATAAGGGGCATCCAAATGAAGAAGGGGGATATTAAAATGTCTACAGAAAAGAAGAAAGTGAAAAGAACAGGTTCAACAAAACCAGAATTTGTTAAAACAAAACCAGCAGAAGTTGTATATTTAGATAATGAAGGTAAGGAAAAATTACAAGCAGAAATAGAAGAATTACAAAATAGAATTGATGCTGAAGTATTAGGTATAGCTAATATTGATAGAAAGGATATTTCTGATAACTTTGATTATGAAGATGCTCAAAGAAGAGTATTTAAATTACAAAGTAGAGTTGCTCAAAAACGTGATATGTTAAGAAGAGCAGTAATCGTTAAAAAAATGCCAACTAAAGATTTAGTTAGTCTTGGTGATATAGTAAGCGCTAATGTAGAAATCGAAGATGATAGCTTTGAAGTAGAATTCAAATTAGTTGCAAAACATACTCCAAATATTGATGCAGAAACTCCTGAATATACAATTAATAGTTTATTAGGTAAAGCTGTTCATGGTAAGAGAACTGGTGAAGTAGTAAGTTATGTTACACCAGAAAACAAAGTTGCATATGTTACAATTAATGGAATTAATCTTACTAAAGAAGATTCTCAAAAACAATTATAATAAAGATTTAAAGTAATAGGCGATGAGTCTATTATTTTTTTTTAAACATATAATTTTGTGGTGATTATATGTTTTTTAAGTTTATACATAAAAGAATAAAAATTGTACTTATAATTATTTTTGTATTATTCATAGTTATAATTGGAAAAGTAGGATATATACAGTTGTTTGAGTATAATAAACTTCATGATTTAGCAAGTGATTTATGGAGTAGAAATTTGCCTATTGAAGCTTCAAGAGGGTTAATTTATGATATTAATAATATAGTAATTGCAGATAATGTAACAACTACTTCTTTAGTACTTATTCCAAATCAAATAAAAAATAAAGAAAAAGTTGCAAAGGATTTGAGTGAAATACTTTCTGTAAGCTATGATGAGATGTATAAACATGTATCAAAGAAAACATCTATTGAAAGAGTTCATCCAGAAGGAAGAAGATTAAGTTATGAAATAGCAGATAAAATTAATTCTTTAAATTACGATGGTGTGTACTTACTTAAAGAGAGTAAAAGATATTATCCATATGATAAATTATTATCGCATGTAATTGGATATGTTGGAATAGATAATCAGGGTTTAAGTGGTCTTGAAAGTGAGTATGATAAATATTTAACAGGAAGTTACGGGTCTATAAAGTATTTTAGTGATGCTAAAGGAAGTAGACTTAAAATGAGTGAAGTATATGAAAAACCACAAGATGGTATGAATTTACAACTTACAATTAATTTAGAAATACAAAAATCTGTTGAAAGAGAGCTTGATAATGTTGTAACAAAGTATAATCCAGAACATGCACTTGCAATTGTAATGGATCCTAATAGTGGAGAAATTTTAGCAATGTCATCTAGACCTAATTTTTCACCTACTAATTATAAAGATTACACTCTAGAAGAAATTAGTAGGAATTTACCTATATGGAGTACATATGAACCAGGATCTACTTTCAATATTGTACCACCCGAAAGCGATACATTTACATATTGATAATAAATAAAGTACATCTTTATTTATTATGTAATTTTATGATACAATGACAATAGAATCAAAAAAGAGCTTATTGACACAACCGGGAAAGATAAAGATTATACTAGTGAATATACATGTAAGCTGTTAAAACCGAGGAGATGAATATATGAAAATTTTTATGATAAGGCACGGTAAAGCAGATTATAGTTATGGTGATGCTCATAATTTTATTGGGCATGGACATGATTTGGCCAAATTAAGTGAAGAATATATTGAAGATGTAATAAAGACATCTAAAGATTCACGTTTGAAAGAAGCAACACTTATTGTGTCTTCACCATATACTAGAGCGCTGCAAACAGCTGCAATTATATCAAAAGAAACAGGATTAGATATAAAAATAGAACCTGATTTGAGAGAGTGGGAACCTGATAAAACATATCAATATAAAGCAAATGAAATGAAAGAATATTATAAGGATTATATTAAGAATAATGGTATTCCACCAGTTGATAGAGTAGTAAACTGGGAATCAAAAGAACATTTGAAAAGAAGAGTTCAAGATATAATAAAGAAATATAGTAATTATGAATGTATTATTTTTGTTTTCCATAAAATGGCAATTCAATCAATAACTGAAATTGAAAATATCTCTCCAGCTGAAATAATTGAGGTTATACAATAGTAAAAATAATTTATATTTAATAATGATTAATGAAAAAATGTCAAATAAAATACAATCAGTAATTAGATCTACCTTAAAATCATACACTTCCATTAGTGGAGGTGTTTTTATATGTTTGAAACTCCAAGAATAATAGTACTTGAATATGAATTAATAATAAATAAAAAATTATATGATCAAGGTGTAATTACTGAACAACAATATGATGAAGTTTGTAAAATTATTTATGAGAAAATTAATCGTTGCAGTAAAGAGGTAAAAAGTTGCTAAGGAGGTAGATTATGAGATTTTATAAAGTCAGAGAAGAAATCTTAAAAGGCAAAAACATTTCCGAACTACCTTTAAGAGTTACTTTTTATGCCCGTGTTTCTACCGAAAGTGATGAACAATTAAACTCTTTAGATAATCAAATATCTTTTTTTGAAAATTTTATAAAGTCAAATAAAAATTGGACTTATGTTAATGGCTACATAGATGAAGGCATTAGTGGTAGCACTGTTAAAAGAAGAAAAAAGTTTTTACAAATGATTGATGATGCTAAATCTGGCTATTTTGATTTAATAGTTACAAAAGAAGTTTCTAGATTTTCTAGAAATTTATCTGATAGTATCAAATATACACAAGAATTACTTGCTAATGATGTTGGTGTATATTTTCAATCAAATGGAATAAATACTTATGATCCTAACTCTGAATTTATACTTAATATGATGGGAAGTGTTGCTCAAGAAGAGGTTAAAAGACTTTCTTCTCGTGTTAAATGGGGACATAAAGAAGCAATTAAAAAAGGTAGAGTTTTAGGTTCTAATTCAATTACTGGATATAAAAAAGATGATGCTAAATTAGTAATTGTAGAAGAAGAAGCAAAAAAAATAAGAAAAATTTTTGAATTGTATGCTACGGGTAAATATGGTTTTTATAAATTAGCAACGGAATTACATAGACAAGGTATAAATAATTATAAAGAAAATATTTATGATAAGGATACATTAAAAAGAATTATACAGAATCCTAAATATAAAGGTTTTTATCGTGGACATACTACTGAAACGATTGATTATAGAACTAAACAAAGAGTTTATATACCACAAGAAGAACAAGTGATATATAAAGATGAAAGAGTCCCAGCCATAGTTGATGAAAGAGTACCAGCCATAGTTAGTGAAGAATTATGGAATCGTGCAAACAAGATATTAGATAGCAGAAGTACACTAATGAAAGCAAGTAATGGCAATGCCAAAAGAGCCGAAAGAAAATATTGTTATACTACAAAAATATTTTGTAGTGAACACAATGTTTCTTACCAGAGAATGTCAAGCAAAGGAAAACAAACGAAGCCTAGATGGGCTTGTGGTAATTATGTAAAATATAGACTAGATGCTTGTGAAAGTCCAATAATTGCAGAAATGGACATGAATAATGTTTTTGTAATTATTATGGAACAAGTATTTAATAATAAAAATGAAATTATAAAAGAAATGTTAGATTATTATTCTAATTTAAAAATAGATAACAATTATCAATTTGAAATTTCAAAATTAAAAAAAGAAATCAAAACTATTGAAACAAAAAAAGAAAAGTTATTAGAATTGAATATTGATGGTAGTATTAATAATCTAGAATTTAAAGAAAGAAATGATAAATATAATGAAGATATATCATTTTTAGATATAAGAATTGGAAAAATAGAACAAGAAAGAAAGATTATGTCTGATAGTTTTAGTAATATCAATATTATTGAAGATGCTATTAAAAAACAAGTTGATTATAAAAATAATGTTAATGAATTTGTAGATAAGTTTTTGGAGGAAATTATAGTCTATAAGGAGGACAATGATAGACATAAATTAATGCTAAAAATTTATCTGAATTTATTGAAAAAACCAATTCCTACTGGAAAAGGTGCTAGGCACATAGACGATGATAAATACTCGCCAATATTTA
>HF990785.1 GCA_000436255.1 Clostridium sp. CAG:1193
TTAATTATGTAAATAAATCCTTAGAAGTAACTTATATTGATGTTTCACAAGGAGACTCTACACTTATTAGTTTACCTTATAATAAAGGAAATATATTAATAGATACAGGGGGAATTATTAATTATGATAAAGAAGCGTGGAAAATAAAAAATAATTCGTTTTCTTTGGCAACTGATAAAATTATTCCATATTTAAAAAGTAAAGGTATTAAAAAGTTAGATTATTTAATAGTTACGCATGGCGATTATGATCATATGGGAGAGGCGGTCAATTTAGTTAATAACTTTAAAGTAGAACAAATAGTATTTAATTGTGGAGAGTTTAATGATTTAGAAAAAGAACTAATTAAAGTATTAGAAAAAAAGAAGATTAAATATTATTCATGCATTAAAGAATTAAATATAGATAATAGCAAATTATACTTTCTTCAAACAAAAGAATATGATAATGAAAATGATAATAGTAATGTTATTTATACAGAATTAAATGGATATAAATTTATTTTTATGGGAGATGCTGGAGTAGATAAAGAAAAGGATATATTAGATAAATATAATCTATCTAACATTGATGTATTAAAAGTAGGACATCATGGAAGTAAG
>HF990786.1 GCA_000436255.1 Clostridium sp. CAG:1193
TATTATTATTACAAAATTATTATATCACTTCATTCTATATTATTGTCAAGTTTTCAGAATTAACATCCTGTTTATTTACATTTTTCTATAAATAAAAATATCTAAGTTTATCATTTATAACTTAGATATTCGTTTAATATATAAATTTTATTTCGTTTTAATTAATGCGTAAAAATATGCTCCATCTTGTTTTTCAAATTTTTCTTTAAATTGAGTTAATTTTGATTTTAATCTTTTTAATTCTTCTACTTTTTTCATGTAATTTCTATCACTAGTATCTCCGTAAACACCTATTATTACATCATAGTTTTCATTATTAGCTAGTTGTCCAAAGTTTGAAGTAGATAAACCATCATATGGGTTTTGTGTAATAAATGTTTTAATATTTAAAGAAGAAATATCTATACTAGCTCTTCCATCAATGTCTAATAATTTTGGAATGTATTTACAAACTTTAATTTCTGAGGTTAAAATAGTTCTATCATCTTTTTTAAATCCTTCTGTATAAGGAGTAATAATAGTTGTTTTATCTTTACTTATTGTATCTAGTTTACCTTTACCTATTTCTACAACTGTTTTATCATTAATATTTATTCCCATACTTTCTAAAATAGTTAAGTAATTTTGCCCAAGTATATTTAGTTCACTTATAAATTCTGCATATTCATGCATAATTTCACGAGTACTCATATTATCTAAATTTGGACCTTTAGCACTTACATATTGCTTAAATAATAATTTCATATATTCTTTATTATACATATTTACACCCCCAGCATTCACATGTCAACTCATGTCTATAATTATATCACAATTTACACAATTTGTCAAAAATTGCTATTTTTTTAAAATTATCTATTTTTCTTTCTTTTTGTTTTTATTCTTTTCTTTTTATTTTTCTTTATAATAATATTTATAATTATATAAATTACAAATATTACTATAAGTACTATAAACACTATATATATAGTATCATATACATCTAGATTTTTATCTATATCGTCTTTTTCTTGAGTATATTTACTATTTGGATCTACTAAGGTTTCAACCTTAACATCTGGAATATGCTCTTTATAATATATTGTACTTTGATTAGTATCTTTTAAATTAACCATATAATATGAAGTGGTACCATTTTTTCTTAATTCTTCGTTTTTATATGTTGTATCTATCCATGTTGGATCTATAGCATACCAATTACCATCTATATACACATCTACCCAAGCATGTCCCAAACCTTTAGTTGTCATACCGCTTACTAAATATGCATCTATTCCAGCTTTATTTAATAATTTTGTTTCAAGAAGTGCATAATGATAACATACTCCTTTATATGATAAAGATGTTAATACTGTATTAAATTCTATTTCTTTATTAGTACACCCGCTTGTAATACAATTATCATCATATTCCATATGATCAACTACAAATAAAGTTATTTTTTTTATTTTGTCATTAATACTTAAATTATCTAAATTAAGACTATTTATTATATTATTTAAATCTTCATCATACTGATACCCTTTTAAATACATATATTCTTTTTCACTATATAGGGTTCCAATAATATTTTTTTCTTTTATAAAATCTAATATTTCTTTAGTTATTAAATTTTCTGAACCTGCAAAATCAAATGTTTTTAAATTAACTAAATTTAATACTGAAGTTAAATCTTTTATATTACTAATACTATTTAAAGATAATTCTTTTATTGTTTTTAAATATTTTAAAGAGGTTAAATCTTTTATATATGTACCATTTAAATTTAAAGTTTCTAAATTTATTGCATTTGAAAGTGGTTTTAAATTATCGTTTTCTATAAATGAAGATAATATTTTAATTTTTTTTACTGATGTATTATTAAACCCTTCTAAATTTATTTTACTATAATAAATAGTTATATTCTCTAGTTTATTTAAGTTATTAAATATAGATGAATCTTTAATATTTGTATCTTTTATAAGTATTTCTTTTGTATTTATATAATCACTTAGTTTATATAAATTATCAGTAGTAGAAATTTCTATATACTTAATGTTCTCTTTTATTTCGCTACTATTTACAAGTTCATCTAAATTATAATATATATTTTCTGCTTTTACATTTAATGCGCATGTTAGAAGAAAAAGTATTATTAAAATTAATTTTTTTCTCATAATTAAGGAGTTAATCTATTTGGACCTCTAAATAAGAACATTGACTCTTTTACTGATGATACACCTAAAAGTAACATTGTCATTCTGTCAATTCCAAGTGCAAAACCACCATGTGGAGGACATCCATATTTAAAGAAATCTAAATAAAATTTCACATCATCTTTTAACCCTTTTTCTTCTGCTTGTGTTTTAAGTATTTCGTATCTATGTTCCCTTTGTGCTCCTGTTGTTATTTCTGTACCTTTCCATATTAAATCATATCCTTGAGGAATATCATTTTCTCTCATATGGTAAAATGCTCTTTTCTTTTTACTAAAATCAGTTACAAATATAAATTCATGTCCAAACTCTTCCATTGCATATCTACTTGTTAATTTTTCTGTTTCAGCATTCATATCACCTACATCTTCAGTAGGTATATTATAATTATATCTTTTTTCTAATTCTTTATATAAATCTTGTAATTTAATTCTTGGGAATGGTTTTGTAGGCACTACTACATCTACATTAAATAAATTCTTAATCTCATTTTCATATTTTTCTTTTACTTTTGTAAGTCCTGCAATTAATAAATCTTCTTCTAAATTCATTACATCATTAAATGAATCTATATAACTAAACTCAACATCGAATGAAGTAAATTCAGTTGCATGTCTATTTGTATTAGAGTTTTCTGCTCTAAAAGCTGGTGCTACTTCAAATATTTTTTCAAATCCACTAGCCATTGCCATTTGTTTATAAAATTGTGGACTTTGTGCTAAATATGCAGTTCTATCAAAATAATCTACTGCAAATACATCTGATCCTGATTCACTTGCTGCAGCAATTAGTTTTGGCGTATGTATTTCTATAAATTCATTTTTATATAGAAAATCCCTCATCCCTTCTACAAATGCACTTTGTACTTTAAACATTAATATATTTTTTTCATTTCTAAGATCTAAGAATCTATAATCTAATTTTGTATCTATTAGTGATGAAGATTGATCTTTATAATTTATTGGTAATTCACTCTCACTCACACTTGTTACTTCTATACTAGTTGGTATTACCTCCATTCCATTTAGTTTAACTTTAGGGCTTTCCAATAATTTTCCAGTTACTTTAACAGTACTTTCTAAAGTTAAACCAGATACTATTTCATTTAAACTTTTATTCTCATCATTCTTTTCTATAGTTACTTGTACTTTACCAGTTCTATCTCTTAATATCATAAATTGTACATATTGTAAATCACGTATATTATCTATAAATCCTTTTAAAGTAACCTCTTCATTATAATGTTTTTTAAGTTCATTAAATTCAATTTTGTTCATATTTTTCTCCTTTACTATTTTTTATTAACTTATTTTTAATCATTAATTGTTATCCTATTAAAAAACAAAAGTGCACTTAAAGTATAAGGGTTCATAAGAACGGTACCACCTTATTTCACAATAGTGCACTTTAATTATAACGTTATTAACGATTTATTAATACATGGTTATCTTCATAAATTATCGTAAAATGTTCACACCTACCACATTCTCTCTTTATACTTAAATTTATTACTGGCTCCAAAATAAATTACATGGTTATTTTAACATCAATTATTATTTTTTTCAATATGTATTATAATTTTTTTAAAAATCTATTATTTAGGATTATGTTTAATTACGTTACCATCAATTAAACAAGAATCAACAATAATATTGTCCCACACATCATGACTATTTTCGAGACTCGAATTGTTAATTATTGTGATATTTCGATTTTCTGCAAATGCATTATCACCTATACTTGTAACGCTACTCGGTATCACTACTTCTGTTAACTGATTATTTTTAAATGCAGAAGCTCCTATACTTGTTACACTACTTGGGATTGTTAATTCAGTTAATTGATTGCCATAAAATGCACCTTCTCCTATAGTTCTAACTGTGCTTGGTATTATGACACTTGTTATTCCTAAACCTTTTACAGTTACAGTAGTTTCTGGTTTCCCTTTAAGTCGTGTTGCAATAGTTTTGTTTTTACTATTACTCAAATATGATACTGTTACTTTCTTAGTATTATTTATATTAGTCGGTATTACTCCTTTTGATGTAAATGCACCATAAGCAATTTCAACTACTTTCTTACCATCTATCTCACTTGGTATTACTACATCTGTTCCTCCACCATTTTTATATGTTACCTCTAAGCCTGCTGTTTCATAATCACTTGATGGTATAAAACCTTGTTGTACAGCATCTTTTAATGTCATACCATTGTCTAATGCATTTCCACTACATAATGTATTTGCTTGTTCTTTTTGAGTATCACTTGGGTTTACAATGGCACTTAACAAATACGCAACACACTTATCTTTGTCTTTTACCTCTACTTTAAATCCTGAATTGTATCCAGTTATAGATATTCCGCCTTCTACATCACTATATGAGAAATAACTAGCATTTGTAGGTGTTGTGTCT
>HF990787.1 GCA_000436255.1 Clostridium sp. CAG:1193
AGTATTGTAATTATTATATTAGTAAAATTATAAATAATTAAACTTATAAATGAATATATCAACTTTAATATAAAGTCAGTTAAAAATAACTTTAATATAAACATAATATTAATTTTATACCCTAAAAAATGAATTATAGTAAATAGTAAAAAATATAAAATTACATTTACTATTAATATATAGATTATAATACTAATTAATTTCGTTATTATATATTTTTTTCTATCTATTCTAAGAAGTATTTGCTCTTTACCACTACTTAAATCATCTAAATATATTGAAATTGTTATATATATTAAATATGTGAGTGATAAAATCATTATTAATATATCTAAAAAGTGCATCTTATCATAAGTTATTCCAATAGTCCTTGCAAATACTTGTTCCACACCACCCTTAAATAATGATTTAATAAATATATTTTGAACAAAGAAATATATTAAATAAATACTTATAATTGAAAGTGTGCATTTAATTCTTTTAGTAGATAATAAATCCCTTTTAATAATTGAAATCATTTAAATACCCCCTCAAATACATTCAAGTACTTTTTAGTAAAAATTAAAACTAATAAAAGAATTAAAAACAATTTTAAAAATACATAAACAATACTTTCGTTTAAGATATTAAATATATTTATATCAAGAATAAACGATATTGCAATCATTAATACTGAAGTTATAATTGATATGTTTTTACTAGTTAATACTGATATTACAAGTACAAACATACTCATTAATAATAAGTCACTAAATAATCTTGTATAAATTATAAATATATATTTTATATTTAATAATTCTGGTCTTATAAAATAATTGAAAAAATATAACATCAATACAAGAAATATAGATAGAACTATAAGAGAAAGAATTAAAATCTTTACTATATATAATGCATACTTGTATTTGTTTGAAAATCTTTGTTCAAGTAAAATATTTTTATTTAGGCTATCCAATAAAATAATTGAAAATAAAATAGATGTTGGCATAATTAAAAAACAAGAAAAATTATTTCTACTTACTAATTCATAAATACTTGTGTAATTGTTTTTTACAAATACAAAAGAACTAAGTATACATAGTACGTATACAATAACAAATACAACTCTTTTATTTGTAAAAATATTTCTTACCATTAAACTATTCATATTCTCTTAAAACTTTCTCCTTATTTTTATATGATAATATAACTATCATTGTAGTTAATATTAGTAATATAAATGCATATATACTAATTATTAATATATTTCCATCTAATATAACCATATTAAATATACTAAATGAATTTAAAGTGCCTGGATATGGCAAAATATTCTCAACAACTGGCCCAATAAGAAGTTCAGATACAATCGAATACAATATAAATATTAAATAAGATAAAACTATGCTTATTGAAAACTTTTTACAATATCTTGTTACAACTAAACTAATATTTATTATAAATATAGAAAATATAATAGATAGCATAGATGAAATAAATGCAAATAATATTGGATTTAATCCATTAGAATCAAGTGACATATTTCCTTTAAATAGAATTAAACATATAAAAAACATTAACCAAATATAGCAAAAATACACCAGCGCATTATTTAGATAGATTTTTAAAATTTCTTTTTTTATATATACTTTATAACTTTCTCTTTCACAAATTTGATTTAACATACCACTATGATATAATTCATGAAATTTTTTAATAGAAACATAACTAATAATCAATGGATAAATTAAAATAAATATTTTACCATTTGCATACGTAAGATAATTAAACATATTAGTGTAATGCTCTTGTTTTGTAAATTCAATAAAACCCTTTATATTAAATTTCCACTCTTCAAAAAATGGTAAGTAGCATGCAATTAATAATATAATTCCGTAAATAATAAAATTCTTATACTTTTTCATAACTGCCACTCCCTCCCGCATTATTATAGTATTATTATATAATACTATCATTATTTAATCAATGATGCATTATCCTTAACACTAATTTACACTTACGAATATAATAAGAGTGATGAAAGGAGTTTATATGAAAAAAGTTGTTTTTATTACTATATTATTAGCCATGCTTTTAGTTTTTGGATTTATAATATTTCCAAATGAAAAAGAAGAAAGTAATTTAACTAAAGTTAGAGTTGCAGAGGTTACTCATAGTATATTTTATACACCTCAATATGCTGCTATAAGTGAAGGATATTTTAAAGATGAAGGAATAGATGTTGAACTTATATTAACACCTGGTGCAGATAAGGTTACTGCTTCTGTTTTATCTGGTGATGTTGAAATAGGTTTCTGTGGCCCTGAAGCTACAATATATGTATATCAAAGTGGAGAAAAAGATTATCTTAAAACTTTTGCACAATTAACTAAAAAAGATGGTTCCTTCTTAGTATCAAGAAATAAAATAGATAATTTTACTGTTAATGATTTAAAAGGGAAAACTATAATTGGAGGAAGAAAAGGTGGAATGCCTGAAATGACATTTGAATGGGCCCTTAGAGAAAATGGTATTGATCCTGTTAATGATGTTAATATAGATACATCTATTGCATTTGCTGCTATGCAGGGTGCATTTATTGGTGGTACTGGAGATTTTGTTACTTTATTTGAACCAAATGCATCAAGTGTTGTAAAAGAAGGATATGGATATATAGTTGCATCTGTTGGCATTCTTGGTAAAGATGCACCATTTACTGCATATAATGCAAGAAATAGTTATATAAATAATAATAAAGAAATAATAAAAGGATTTACTAAAGCTATAAATAAAGGACTTAAATTTGTAAGAGAAAATGACTCAGAAACTATCGCAAAATCAATATATGAATTTTTCCCAGATATGTCTTTAAACGAATTAACATTATCAATTGAAAATTATAAAAAACAAGATACTTGGAACGAAACAACATACTTAACCGAAAAATCATTTAATCACTTACAAGAAATTATGGTTGCAGCAGGTGAACTTGATAAAATTGTACCATTTGATAATTTAGTGGATAATACATATAATAAATAATTATGAATTTAATTAAATTAAATCATATTAATAAAAAGTATCAAACTAAAGATACAGAAATAGAAGCATTAAAAGATATAACATTCACTGTTTGCAAAGGAGACTTTATAGCAATAGTTGGACCTTCTGGTTGTGGAAAATCAACTATATTATCAATACTTTCAAATTTAGAAGACCTATCAAATGGGAATATAATAAATTATAAAGAAAATATAAAATATGGATATATGTTTCAACAAGATACATTATTTGACTGGATAACTATAATGGATAATTGTTTACTTGGCCCTAAAATAAATAGAAATTTAGATCAAGATACAATTAAATATTGTGAAAAGTTACTTAAAACTTATGGATTATATGAGTTTAAAGATAGATATCCACATGAATTATCAGGGGGAATGAGACAAAGAGTTGCTCTTATAAGAACTCTTATGACAAAACCAGACATCCTACTTTTAGATGAACCATTTTCTGCACTCGATTATCAAAATAGATTATTAATTTCTAATGATGTTTATAATATTATAAAAAAAGAAAATAAAACTACTATAATGGTTACGCATGATGTAGGTGAAGCTGTGTCTATGGCAAACAAAATAATTGTATTATCTAAACGGCCATCAGTAGTTAAAAATATTTATAAAATTGAATACAAAAACAAATTAGATCCAATAAATAATAGATTAAGTGATGAATATAACATTTATTGCAATAAAATATGGAGAGAATTAGATGTCAAATGAACATATTAAATATATAAAAAAGTTAAAAAGAAATAAAATGTTAGTCTTTTTAACGCAAATTTTAATATTTTTAGTATTTATAATAATGTGGCAAATAAGTGCAAATTTACAATTAATAAATACATTCTTAACATCTTCACCACTTAACATATTAAAAACTATTATTAATTTATTTAATGCAAATAATTTATTTAATCATATATGGGTAACATTATATGAAACATTAATAAGTTTTACTTTATCTATAATAATTGGTATTATAGTAGCAAGCGTATTATGGTGGAATAAATTTTTATGTAAAGTATTAGATCCATACTTAACTATATTAAATAGTCTACCTAAAGTAGCACTTGGGCCAATTTTAATAATATGGATAGGTGCAAATACTAATTCTATAATATTTATGGCACTTTTAATATCATCAATTATAAGCATAATAACTATATTAAATGGATTTATTAATACAGATAAAAATAAAATAAAACTTATGAAAAGCTTAAATGCTACTAAATGGCAAATATATAAAATGCTTATTTTAAGAGGAAATTTAGATATAATTATAAGTTCATTAAAAATAAATATTAGTATGTGTTTAATTGGAATAATCATGGGAGAATTATTAGTATCTAAAGAAGGAATTGGATACTTAATTATGTATGGCTCACAAGTATTTAATTTAAATCTTGTTATGACAGGAATATTACTTCTTGCAATAATTTCATACATTTTATATTTTATAGTTTCTTATATAGAAAAAAAATTAGTGAAAAACTAATTTTTTTATTTAACTAACTATATATTCTGATACATATGAATTATTAATCGTTTTTAAATTATCTTTTGTTTCATAAAAGAACATTTGATATTCGTATACAATTTTATCAATATTATAATAATATTTAAATGTTACCTTATCCTTTATAAACTCTTCGTCTTTTCTCATAAGTTTCTTTTCTTGAAAATAACTTAAATTAAATTTATCAATTCTTTCTTTTAAATCATACTCATTCACATATTCATCCATATTGATATATAATACACTTATTACCTTACCACCTAAAACATTAAACACTATACTCTTATTTGTTAAAATTTCCCCAATCATATAATTTAATTTTATTATCCCATCGTTATTATCTGAATATATATTAATATTTAACTTATATCTCTTTTCGTCAAAATCATTATATTTAGTTTTTATCTCATCAATTAACAATCTATACTCATCTTTATAATCATATAAATATTCATCTACAACATTTTTAAACTTAATATTATCTATATTAATACTATATTTTTTTATATCCATATTCTTATTAATATCTACATCTATTTTATGTGGAATTTCGAGTTTTTCTCGTTTTATTTCTTTACTTGAAAATATTATCCATTTAGAATCTATATTAACATTTAATATATCTTTACCATTATATTGAATATAAATATCTGTACCAAAATTAGATTCACCATTTAAAAGTGGTTCTTCTTTTTCATTTACTCTTTTTGTTATTATTACATCTGGCGTTCCACACGTTGGAGTATTATATAATTCTATACCTGTATCATAATAAAGTTTATCATTTAATTTTATCATTCTTACTTTTTTATCATCTTTATTATATAACTTAGGTTCTAACCCATCTTTTAAATAAAATAGCAATAAACATAAAACAACTATTAATAAAATTGATATTAAAATTATTATTACTTTTTTGTTTTTCATAAATACCTACCTTATAATTGACTTTAATATTTTTATAAATTCTTCTTTTTCTATATTTGACTCTAATACAAAGTTAATACCATTATAATTAAATATTGCTAAATAAGAATCATTATCCTGATACATATATACTTTTGTATTATTTATATATGAATTTATATTTTCACTATTTTCTTCATATATAACATTTTTTGAAAAAATAATATCTACTATTTTTTTATCTTTTGTATACTTTAAATTATAACTATTTAATTTGTTATCAACATATATTTCATACATTTCTATATCAAAATCATTCAAGTTACCAATGTTTTTATAAAATGAATAATTATTTAAAACACTTATATCCCCTTTTTTAATAACTTTCTTATTTTCTAATATTTTATTACCATCATATAATGCATCATATATATCATTATCACGATTATTCTTAATGATATCAATTTTATTAAAAACTATTTTTTCATTATTAAACTCTGTATATGATGAGTTTGTCTTATTTAATGATGAAAATACCAACATAGTTATAGTAATTAGAAATGCACACGCATAAGAAAATATATGTATATACTTTTTTCTTACATAATTTTTATTATCTATCTTTTTTATAATTAAATTATAATTATTATCTTTATCAAAATATTTATCAATCACATGGGATAACATTTCTTTATTTTTCATATTAATCACACTCCTTATTAAACTTAGAGTACAATTCTTTTAATGTTCGATAAAGTATATTTTTTACATATGATTCACTTAAATTAAGTTCTTTAGATATTTGTTTTATTGTTAAATCAAGATTATAATACAAATAAAATATTTTTGGTATATTTTGATTACTTTTATTTTTAATATATAACCATATTTTTTCCCATTCATTTTTATTAACAATTAGTCGCTCTATATCAATATCATCCTTAATTTTATCAATTAATTCTATATCATATTCATCTTTTGTAAATAAAGATATCTTACTTATTTTATATATTAATGAATAATATTTTTTTATCTTATTTGCAGCAATACTAATTACATATGATTTAATATTAATATTATCTAAATTTTTCTTTTTTAAAATTTTAAACAATTCCATATACACTTCTTGAAGTATATCATTAACATCATTAATATTTATGGAATTACAAACTATAAATCTAAGTACATCTAAATATGTTTCATCATATACTTGATCAAAATCTTTTAGGTATATTTGACTAGTCATTTTATCACCTACAATACATTATCCTAAATTTAATAATAAAAGTTTCAAATTTATGAAAGAAAAAAGTAAAAAAACTCATAATATTAATAGTTTGGGTGATTTTATGTGGATATTATATTCTTTACTTGCTGCATTTTTTGCAGGAATAACATCTTTATTTGCAAAAGTTGGTGCGAATAAAATTGATACAAAAACTGCAACTATGATAAGAAGCTTTATTATACTTATTTTCTCATTTATAATCGTTATTTGCAATAAGACTATAAAAGAAATTGATAATTTAGACTATAAAACATCAATATTCTTAATTATATCAGGAATTACAACTACCCTATTATGGTTTTCATATTTTAAAGCCCTACAACTTGCAGATATTAGTAAAGTTTCCCCAATAGATAAAACTAGTATTATTATCACTCTTATATTATCAATAATTTTTTTGAATGAAAAAATTACTATAATTAAACTTATATCAATTATATTTATAGTAATAGGTACAATATTAATGACATATGAAAAAAATAGCAAATCACAGGATAAAAAATGGTTAATATATGCTTTTTTAACCGCACTATTCACGAGCATTGCGACAATTGTTGGTAAAATTGGACTTGATAAAATCAATTCAGATTTAGCAATGTTTTTAAGAACAATAATTGTATTTATTATTTTAATTATTGCTGTAACACTTAATGGAAACTTAAAAAATATAAAATATATAAGCAGAAAAAATTATATTTTCCTTTTTTTATCTGCAATAACTACAGGTCTATCTTGGCTATTTTATTTTAAAGCACTTCAAAAAGGAGAAACTACTATAGTTTTTACAATAGAAAAATTAAGTATTGTAGTTGCCGTTGTTACATCTATAATATTTTTAAATGAGAAAATTAACACAAGAAAAGTTATTGGTCTTAGTATTATCTGCATATTTACTATTATTCTTGCACTACAATAGTTTTATTATGTAGATATTTATTTGTGTTTTACGCATATTTATATTATTAAGGAGGACTATAATGAAATATAAAATATGTGTGTATGCAATTGCGAAGAATGAAGAAAAATTTGTTGACAGGTGGTTTAATTCAGTAAAAGAAGCGGATTATATATATGTACTTGATACTGGTTCAACAGATAATACTGTGGATAAGTTAAAAGAGTTAGGCGTAGTTGTGGATCAAAAAATAATTGATCCTTGGAGATTTGATGTTGCTAGAAATGAAGCTTTAAAAATGGTTAAAGATGATGTTGATATATGTGTATCTATAGATTTAGACGAAGTTTTACTTCCTGGTTGGAAAGATGAATTAGGAAAAATATGGGATGAAAATGTAACAAGACTCCATTATACATATAATTGGAGTTTAGATGATAATAATAGACCAATAATAAGTTTTTATTCAGACAAAATACACAAAAGAAATTGTTATGAATGGATTCATCCAGTGCATGAAGTACTAAATTATATTGGAGATAGCAAAGAAATTATTAAAACTACTAATAATATAACCATTAATCATTTTCCAGACAAAAATAAATCAAGAAGTGGATACTTACCATTACTAGAATTATCGGTAGAAGAAAATCCTACTGATGATAGAAATATGCATTATTTAGGAAGAGAATACATGTTTTATGAAAGATGGAATGACTGCATTGATACTTTAATAAAGCATTTAAACTTAAAAACAGCAACATGGAAAGATGAAAGAAGTGCATCAATGAGATTTATAGCAAGAAGTTATAAAAAATTAAAAAGATATGACGAGGCAAAAATGTGGTTAGATAAAGCAATGAAAGAAACCCCTTACTTAAGAGATCCATATGTTGAAAGAGCTCTTTTAGAGTATGAGTTAAATAATTTAAATGAAACAGAAAAATACTGTATAGAAGCTTTAAAAATTAAAACGCATGAAAAAACTTATGTAAATGAAAGATTTAGTTGGGATGAAACTATATATGATTTATTATCTATAGTAAAATATAATAAAAAAGACTATGATAAGTCTTTATATTACATCAACAAAGCTTTAGAAATTAACCCTAATAATAAAAGAATATTAAAAAATAAAGAATTAATTGAAAAAGAAAAAAAGGATTTGATTTAATCCTTTTTTCTAATTATAATTTTTCTTTTTTAATACTATTAATGAAGTTAATGATATTAATGAGATTATCATCATTAATGATGAACTAGTATTAACAGATAATCCAGTGTCAGGAATACTTTCATATATATAAGTTACTGTTATTTCACCATCTACATATTTTCCAGTTTCTTCTCCTTTTACATCTATTAATCTATATTTTTCAATAGTTTTAGCTTCAGTTTTATATTCAGTACCAACCATTCCTGTATATGTAACTTCTTTTGAAATTACATTTCCTTTTGTATCTACATAAACAGCTTTAACTGTACCATTTACTTGTTCATAGTATAAATTAATTTCATTTCCTTCAACATCTATAGTTATTTCTTCTGGATTAGCTTTTACAAACTTATATCCAGCTATTTCAATAACTTCATTTGAAGCCTTAATAACTTCTTCAAAAGTTCTGTTTAAAACAACTTTTGAATCTTTTAATACTTTATTTGTATCTTTTTCTAAGTAGTTAACTGTATAACCTAAATCTGTTCTCTTTGTATAGTAAATGTTCATTACATTTGAA
>HF990788.1 GCA_000436255.1 Clostridium sp. CAG:1193
GTAGTACCGACTAATATAAGTAATACTAAGAAAGCATCAGTGTCATATTTGTATAATACTAAAAACAAATCAAATATTCGTAGATTGTTAGATGTAGGTGGCTTAGGGATAACTTCCGTAGTAATACCAAGTACTGTTAAAAGCATAGGCCAATCTGCATTTAAAAATAATAAACTAACAGAAGTAACAATACCAAGTAGCGTTACAAGTATAGGCGATTGGGCGTTTGCAGGTAATCAAGGAATAACTATAATTAATAATTCAAGCATTGAAAATAGTAGAGATGTATGGGATAATATTGTTGGTTCTTGTTCAATTAATGGCAATGTAATTACACATTTACCTAAATAATTAGTATATAAAACATATTCTAGAAGATGACTTTGTGGTCATCTTTCTTTAACCTTTAATAAAATATGACATACCTTATAAATGAGGTGAAATAAATGATAGATTATTTTCTTTCATTAAATCATAGTATTCAAGCTTTAATAGCAACTTTATTTACTTGGGGAATAACAGCATTTGGTGCATCTTTAGTTTTTTTCTTTAAAAGTGTTAAAAAGAATTTAATGGATGCGATGCTTGGTATAGCAGGGGGAGTTATGATTTCTGCATCATTTTTCTCATTGCTATCTCCAGCAGTTGAGATGTCTCGTAATTTAAATATAAATACATGGTTAACAGTAACTATAGGTTTTATAAGTGGTGGGATATTATTATTTATTGGGGATAAAACATTTGATTTATTAGATAAAAAATATTCAAAAGAAAAAATAAATAAAAAATCTAGTATAAAAAGAAGCTTAATGCTTATATTTTCTATAACTCTTCATAATATACCAGAAGGTATGGCAGTAGGTGTAGCTTTTGGTTCTTTAGCATATAATTTAGAAGGAGCAACTTTAATCTCATCATGTTTATTAGCTCTTGGAATTGGTCTTCAGAATTTTCCTGAGGGTACCGCTGTAAGTGTTCCTTTAAGAAGAGAAGGTTTTTCACGTAAAAGAGCATTTATATATGGAAGTTTAAGTGGTATAGTTGAACCTATATCAGGAGTTATAGGTGCACTTTTAGTGCTTAAAATTAGATTATTATTACCATTTTTACTTGCATTTGCAGCTGGTGCGATGATATATGTAGTAGTTGAAGAAATAATACCTGAAAGTCAAACTAATGAAAAAAAGGATTTAATGGCATTATTTACGCTTATTGGGTTTTCTTTAATGATGGTTTTAGATGTTGCTTTAGGTTAAAATATAGAAAATATATTATATACGTGATATAATGTAAATAGGAGGGTAACATGTTAAGAAAGAAACTGGAAGAAAGAAAAAGGCTTTTAGAAGAAAAAAGGGCATATAAAAAGGAAGAAGAAAAAAATAATATAGTTAGACTTTTAAATTTACCGTTTGATGATGAAAAGATACATCATTATAATAAACTTTTATATTTTGCTACAAATGGATTAATGAATCAAACATTAGATGAAAATGAAATTAAATTATATATATTAAATGCAAATTATAAATTGTTTAATGTTGAAGAATATGATGTGTATTTTTCTAGATTAGGTGGTAAAATAGATGAGAAAAGCAAGTATTTGAAAAAAAGAAAGGGTAGTGAAAAGAAATGAGATATCATTTTATAGGAATTAAAGGATCAGGTATGAGTGCTCTTGCTAGTATTATGTTTGATTTAGGAAATTATGTACAAGGTTCAGATGTTACTCACCACTTATTTACAGAAGATGAATTAGTAAAAAAAGGTATAAAAATATTACCTTTTAATAAAGATAATATAGAAAATGATATGATAGTAGTAATAGGTAATGCTTTTGATGAGAGTAACGAAGAGGTTAAAAGAACTTTAGAGTTAGGTATTAAACATTATTATTACTATGATTTGCTTAGAGAATTAACTCTTGAATATAACAGTGTAGCAATATGTGGTTGTCATGGTAAAACAACAACTACTGCACTTTTGTCACATGTATTTGATGATTTAGTTGGTGCGAATTACTTAATTGGAGATGGAACAGGACATGCGTCAAAAAATAATACATATTTCTTTTTAGAAGCATGTGAATATAAAAGACATTTTTTAAATTATTATCCAAAGTATACAATAGTTACTAATATAGAATTAGACCATGTTGATTATTATAAAGATTTAGAAGATATGAAAGATGCTTATCGTGAGTTTTTAAGACAAACTGAAAAGAGTGTAATTGCATGTGGGGATGATACAAATATTAAATCTTTAAATGTAGATAAATCTATAATATATTATGGATTTGATGAATCTAATGATTTTACTGCAAAAAATGTAGTTTTAAATGAAAAGGGTAGTACGTTTGATGTATATAATAAAGATAAGTTTATTGGACATTTTGATGTTCCTTTGTATGGAAAACATATGGTATTAGATGCACTTGCAGTAATTACTTTCTCTTATTTAGAAGGACTTAATATAGAAGATGTTCATGATTCAATTACTACATTTAAAGGTGCTAAAAGAAGATTTAAAGAAAACGTGATTAAAGATATTATTACAATAGATGATTATGCACATCATCCAACAGAAATAAAAGTAACACTTGAAGCAGTAAGACAAAAATATCCTGATAAAGAGCTAGTTGCAGTTTTTCTTGAAAATACATATTCAAGAACAAAAGCACTTTATAAAGATTTTGCAAAAGCACTTAGTGTTGCAGATAAAGCATATATAACAGATATATTTTCAGATAGAGAAACTAAAGAAGAATATAAGGATGTAAGTCCTATGCTTATAGTAAATGAAATGAAAACTGGTGAATACTTAAAAATAGGTTCTGTTGATACATTAATAGATATTAATGATACAAAATGTATTGAACCACTTTTAAAACATAAAAATGCTGTAATAGTATTTATGGGATGCAAAGAAGTATATGATATAAAGGAAAAACTTGAAAAAAGATTAAAAGAAGAATAACGGAGGTAGTATGTTTTTATTAGATGGAAGAAAAGTAAAAGAAGTTGGATTAGAGAATTTAAAAAGCAAGTTAGCTAAGTTAGACAAAACTCTTACATTAGCAGTAATTCAAATAGGAAATGATCCGGCAAGTAATATATATGTATCAAATAAGAATAAAACAGCAACAAAATTAGGTTGTAACTTTATACATATTAAATTTGATGAAACAGTTGAAGAAAAAGAAGTACTTGAAAAAATAGATGAATTAAATTATGATGAGGATATAGATGGTATTTTAGTACAAATGCCAATACCTAAGCATTTAAATGAAACTTTAATACAAAATAGAGTAAAAAGTTATAAAGATGTAGATGGACTTACTGATATAAATGCAGGGCTTTTAGTACATAATAAAGATTCACTTATTTCATGCACTCCACATGGAATACTTACACTTTTAAACTATTATGATATAAAAATATCGAAAAGACATGTTGTTATAGTTGGTAGAAGTAATTTAGTAGGAAAACCATTAATTAATTTAATGTTAAATAATGATGCAACTGTTACAGTTTGCCATTCTAAAACAGAGAATTTATCTGATATTACAAAAACAGCAGATATACTTATAGTTGCAGTAGGAAGGCCAAATTTTATAAAAGAAGATATGGTTAAGGATGGTGCGGTTGTAGTTGATGTTGGTATTAATAGAGTAGATGATAAAATAGTAGGAGATGTAGATTTTGATAGCGTTAGTAAGAAGGTAAGTGCTATAACACCAGTACCAGGTGGTGTTGGTCAAATGACTATACTTGAACTATTTAATAATTTATATAAAGCATATCACTTAAGAATACAAGGTAAATAACTTGTATTTTTTCTTTTATAATGATATTCTTAAGTAGAGGTGATTATATTGAAAACTTTAGGTAAAATATGTGCTATAATTTATTCAATAATGTTTTATTTTATAATTACAATTGCATTTGTATCAATCTTTGCATTAAAATTTGTAAACAATAACTTTTATATTAAAGCATTTAAAAATATAGATTTTAATAAAATAATTGTAAATGAATATAATGAAACTTTAGAGGATGCAATTATAAGCGATTTAGAAGAAAATGGTATTAATAAAGAAGATGCTAAAAAGATTTTAAATAGTAGTGAATTTAAAGAGTTTATGGGTAATATAGTTGGAAATTATGTTAATTATATATTAACTGATAATAAAACTGATATTGTAAGTAAAAGTGATATTAGAAAAATAATTAATAAAATAGAAGATATAACTGGTAATAAAATAGAAGTTGATGAGGATGAAATAGTAAATGCTATTAATGAGATAAAAGAAAATAGTGAAGTATCTAAAGAAGTAGTTATGACTATTAGTTATTTTAAAGGGAATACTATATATATATGGTTAACAATAATTATTATAATTTCATATTTACTTGTATCTTTATTTACAAATAGTTTTTATAAACCACTTAATTATTTAAGTATACCTATAATGTTATCTGGAATAACATTTGTAATTACAAGATTTGCATCAGTAGTTTTATTTAATATAATGAATATTAGTCCGAATATATCAAATAGTATGATTGAAATAATATCTTATATTTTAAACCCATTATTATATATAGGTATAATACTTATAATCGCATCAGTACTAATGATAATTATATATAATTTAATAAAAAATAAAAAAGGCAATTTTACAGTTTAAATTGTTCTTTTTTCCTTTTTCGTACATATATTTTTAATGTAGAAAGAGAGGAATCAATTAATATGGAAACATTAAAAGTGGGTACTAAATCAGACCCAAACAGAGTTGCAGGAGCACTTGCAAATGTACTTAGAGAAAAAGGTAATGTAGAAATACAAGCAATAGGTGCAGGGGCACTTAACCAGGCAATAAAAGCAATAGCAATTGCAAGAGGTTTTGTTGCACCTAGTGGTAAAAATTTAATATGTATACCAGCTTTTTCTGATATTATTATAGATGGTGAGGAAAGAACTGCTATTAAGTTAATTGTAGAAGCTAAATAGCTTCTTTTTTTTATATTAGATAACAAAAAAGGAACTATTCACTTTTGTATAGTTCCTTTTTTAATATTTCTAAATTACTATTCATAACAGATAAATAATCTTTTCCACTAGTTTGATTTTCACTAGATAAAGTAGTTAATGAATCAAAATATATCTTTTCAATATTATTATCACTAATTATTTTTTCTACTTCATCAGTAAGTGTATCATTTTCAAACATAATTATGTGTTTTACTTTCTCATCATTAATTGCATCTTTTACTAATGATATAGTTTTATCAGTTAAATTCTCATCATTGAAAACTGATATTACTTCAAGCCCGTATTTTTCAAAGAATTTAAATACATTATTAGAAACAAGTATAGTTTTACTATCAGCATTTTCAATTAATAATTTAATTTCAGCATCAAGTTCAGATATTTCTAATTTTAACTTATCATAATTTGAATCTATTTCTTTTCTTAAAAATGAATTAGTAATATATTCTTTCATACCATTTCTTATATTAAGACATAGCATTAAGAAGTTAGATGGATTTAACCATAACTCTGGGTCAGAATATAAAACTTCCATTCCCATAGTTGCATCTACAATTCTTAAATTTTTATTTTTATTAAGCATTTTAACAGCATAATCTTTTTCATTTGAAAGACCATTATATACAAATAGGTTACTATTACTATAATCAGCAATTAATTTATCTGTCAATTCAATTACTTCATTAGGATAAATACTATAAACATCACTATAATCACCATACAATGTTTCTGTTATGTATTCAATAGGATATACAGTTGAATATATTGTTATTCCTTCCATTGAATCTTTTTTGCATCCACTAGTTATAAATACAGATATAATCATAACTAAGCACATAAATAATTTAAATATTTTTTTCATTCTCATTCCTTTCAGGTACCGGATCATATCCCATACCACCCCATGGGTTACATCTTAATATTCTTTTTATACCCATTAAACTACCTTTTAAAGTTCCATATTTAATAATGGACTCTATCATGTAATTAGAACAGGTAGGTGTATATCTACACATATTATGCCATGGACCTGGAATTAATTGATATATTTTAATTATTCCAAGAAGCAAATATTTCATATTACCACCTATTAAATATTTTAACACTAAATAATGAACTTAACAACCTTAAATAAAATAATATAAACCAAATTTTAATGTAAGAACTTAATGCTTTAGTTTAACTAACTTGTTTTTTGTTAATAATAATATTGGTGATATTATGGATAAATATGATATTAAAAGTGATTTAATGATTGAGGCAGTAGATTTATCAGAGAAAAATGAAGGTATAGTTAGTAATATTAAGCATATAAATAATATAACTATTACTGATGTTATTGTTAATAATGAAAACTTAATTAAGAAGAAAAAAGGTAAATATATTACTATTGAATTTAATAATATTGATGATGAGAAGGATATAATTAGAAATGCTTTTATCAAATCTTTAAATAATCTTATGAAAATAAATAATATTTCTTTAAATAATTCTTTACTTGTAGTTGGTTTAGGCAATGAAAAAAGTACTCCTGATAGTTTAGGACCTAGTGTTATTGATAATATTGTTGTAACACGTCATTTAGAAGAATTAGGATTTAATTGTGGACCTATTGTAAGTGCAATTAAACCTGGTGTTACTGGAGAAACTGGTATAGAAACTAAAGATATTATTACAGGTATTGTAAGTGTGATAAAACCAGATTATTTAATAGTTATAGATAGCCTTTCTAGTACTAGTATATCAAGACTTAATAAAACAATACAAATGACTGATACTGGAATTCATCCTGGTAGTGGTGTAGGTAATAAAAGATGTGAACTTAGTAAAGATACTATTGGAGTTCCTGTAATTGCAATAGGAGTTCCTACTGTTTGTGATGCTGTTACTATAGTAAATGATACTATAGATAAAATACATAATCACTTTGCAATAACTACAGAAAACGTTAATAATCCTACTTTTAAATTAATGCCTATAAATGAAATTAATAAATTTAAAGCAAAACCACTTGATAAGGTAAGAATTAAAGAGTTAAGTGGACTTATTGGTATGCTTGATACTGATGATAGAAAAAAATTAATTAAAGAAATAATAGATAAAACAGAATATAATTTAATGGTTACACCAAAAGAGATAGATTTTATAATTGATAAGTTGAGTGATTTAATAAGTATTGGAATTAATGAAACAATGAATTATAAACCATAAACGACAAAAATAATAATATCTTTATTATATTATAAACTTGGTGATAAATATGAAATTAAAAGAACTAAGATGTAAATTAATAAAGTGTTTTTTCATTTTTATGTTTATGTTTTTTATTTGCAACGTGACAGTTAACAAATTATATAAAACAAATAAGATTAGTAATGAAGAATATGTAAAATTATTACTTAGTGAGATTTATAAAAATAAAAGTAATGACTTTTATACAAATGTTGTTAGAATATTTTCGAATAATTTTAAACCTGAAAATATGATTTTAATACCAAAATTAGAAAATAAAATAATTACTAAAACTGAATATGTAAAAGATCCAAATGAAATAAGTATTGCTAATCCTATAGTATATATCTATAGTACTAATCAACTTAAAACATATATAAAAACAGATACATATTCATATAACTTAATTCCAAACACTGTTATGTCTTCATATTTGTTAAAAGATTATTTAAATAATTTAGGAATATCATCCATAACTTTAAATATAAATATTAATGATAATAAAGAATTATTAAAAGAAAACATATTAAAAAGTATAAATACTTATCCTAGTTTAAAATACTTTATAGATTTTGATAGAGCAGATGATAATTTAGATTTAAGCATAAAAATAGATGAGGTAAATTATACACGCATTAGTTTTATAATTGATAAAAATAGTACTAATTACAAGAAAAATTATGAACTTATAACTAGATTAAGTAGTAAGCTTAATGAGAATTATCCAGGTATTAGTAAAGGGGTAAAAAAAGTAGAGTATAATACATGTGAAAATATAAAAGAGAATATATTAATAATAGAATTTGGAAATAATTTAAGTAAAATGAATGAAGTAATTAATACTATAAAAGCATTCTCTTTAGTATTTAATGATTTTGTGAGGGAAAATGATGGATAGTGAAAAATTAATAAAAACAATTTTTACAATTTTATTTGTTATATTTGTTACTATATATATTTCACAAGCAACCGGATATTATGAATATGAATTACATAAAAAAAGCGAACTTACTAAAGAACAAATACAAAAATTTGAAAAAGATGTAAAAGAGGGTAAGAAAGTTGATTTAAAAAAATATAGTGAATATAATAAGAAAGATTATTCAAATAAATTTTCAAAAGCAGGTAATAAATTTTCTAATTTTACAAGTAAATATGTAAAAAAAGGAATTGAAGGGACTTTTAAAATTATAGACTCTTTATTATCATGATTGAAAAATTATAATTATAATGTTATTATTATAATTATGGTGATAATATGAAAGATATAAATAATTATAATTATGTATATGATAATTATGATGTAACTATTATTGTTAAAGATAAAATAGTTACTTATATAAATAAAAGAATTAATGTTTTTGAGCTTATTATTACTAAAAATGATAAAACAACACTTCATTTGGGTGATTTCTATGCGATTTTACCACGTGTGATGCGATTAGATGATATTAAATTGCTTATTAGTTATTTAATTGATAATTTAGATGTAATTATGTATAACGAAGGTAAGTATGTAGGAGTATTATCAGAAGGTAAAATAAAAAAAGATAAAAAGATTTCACACTTTTTAAAGGAGAAATTTACTAAAAAATATGATATAGAAATGATGAATATATATAAAGAATATTTTGAGTTAAAAAAAGATAGTAAAAAATATAAAGAATATTCATACTTTTTAGAGCTTGAATTTAATACACATAGAATTCCTGATACTATTAAAGATGTATATTTAAAAAATAAAAGAAAATCTATTTTAAATTATAATGATAATACGATTGAACTAGAAATAAAAAAAGATTTTCAAAATAATATGTATGAACTTGATAATGAAAATGAGTATGATAATAATATGAATAAAATTAACTCTTTAAAAAGATGTATAAGTTCATTATTAAAAGAAATAAAATGTATTGAAGATACACTTACAAATGTTTTAGATGTATCAATTAAAATAGAAGAGAATAATAAAATAGTAAATGAAATTAGCTTGCTTGATAATAAGATTAATAAAATGAGTATATTTAGTATTAAAAGATTTAACTTAAGAAAAAAAATTAAATCACTAGAAAAATCTCTTACATTAATAGACGAAAGAGAATTTGTAAAAGAAATTAAAAATAAAAACGCAATCAATATTAATTGTACTGATATTAATGAACTAAAAAATGTATTAAATAAAAATTATAAAAATAAATGTAGAGAATATGATAGATTAATTAAAGAATATGATGATATATTTAATAAAATAGAAGAATATAAGGAAAATAGGATAGATATAGGCTTACTTAGAGAAAGAATAGATAATATATAAAAATGTATTATTTTTCTTTTTTATATGATAATATATTTTTGGTGATTGTTATGGAGTACACAAAAAGTATAATTAAAAAGTTTAGAAGAAAAATATGGAGTAAATTTGTACGTGCGGTAAAAGAATATGAATTAATAAATGAAGGAGATAAAATAGCTGTATGTATAAGTGGTGGTAAAGATTCATTTTTACTTGCTTTATGTTTGAGTGAGTTAAAAAGACATGGGCAATTTAAATTTGATTTAGAATTTATATGTATGAATCCTGGTTATAAAAAAGAAAACATGGATAAAATTATAGAAAATTCTAAAAAACTAGGAATAGATTTAAAAGTATTTAAAAGTAATATATTTGATATAGTACATAAAGAAGGAGGAGAATCTCCTTGTTATTTATGTGCAAGAATGAGAAGAGGATTCTTATATAGTAAAGCACAAGAATTAGGATGTAATAAAATAGCTTTAGGACATCACTTTAACGATGTAATTGAAACAGTATTATTAAATATATTTTATACAGGAAGATTCGGAGGAATGCCACCTAAATTAAGAAGTGATAATTATCAAGATATGGAATTAATAAGACCTCTTTACTTTGTAAAAGAAGAAGATATAATAAGCTTTTCACATTATAATAACTTAGAATTTATAGATTGTGCATGTGCAATAACACAAAAGAAAAACGATTCAAAAAGAAAGTTTGTAAAAGAATTGATTAGCGAATTAGTAAAAAAAGATAAAAATATAGATATAAATATATTTAGAAGTTTAGAAAATATTAATTTAAATACGGTAAATGGTTATATTAAAGATTCTGTAAAGTTATCATTTAATGACTTGTATAAAAAATAAAAGTATAGTATAATTAAATCATCCTATAGGTGTGTTCATAAATCCGAACTAAGCGAGTTATAGGGAATTTAAAGTATAGTCGGTGTTGAATACTCACATTTATGTGAGGATCCTAATGATTATATGGGGATGCCCACCTGGAAGAATTTTCAGGGTTTATCGCAAACGCACATTATGGGGTGTTTTTTTATATTGAAATGTATTTAAATATGTTAATATCTAATTAGTGA
>HF990789.1 GCA_000436255.1 Clostridium sp. CAG:1193
GACTTATCAAGACTTGGAAGAAATTATATTGAAATTGGTAAATATCTTGAACAAATATTTCCTCAATATGATTTAAGAGTAATTGCTATTAATGATGATATTGATTCATTTTTAAAACCAGATTCAATTAATAATTTTATCGTTCCCATTAAAAATTTAATAAATGAAACTTATTCTAAAGATATTTCAAAAAAAGTTGCTAGTTCATATCTTGCTATGGCAAAGAGTGGAAAGTTTGTAAGTGGAACACCACCTTATGGATATGATTTAGATCCAGAAGATAAACATCATCTTGTTATTAATAAAGATGAAGCCGAAGTAGTAAAAAAGATATTTGAAATGTCTTTAAATGAAGATGGAAGAGTTAAGATATGTAAATATTTAAATGATGAAGGTATTTTATGTAGAAAAGAACTTCAAAGAAGAATCAAAAACAATTTAACTTTAGAACCTTTTAAAATTAAAACTAAATATATATGGAGTACATCAACTATAGGAAGAATGTTAGTTAATGAAACATATATAGGTAATTTAGTTCAATTAAAAACTTATAAAAAAAGTTATAAAGATCATAGAGAAATACCAAAAGCACAAGAAGATTGGATTAGATGTGATAATACACATGAAGCAATAATATCAAAAACAGATTTTAATCAAGTTCAAAAATTAATTAAGAAAAATACGAAAACTAAGAAGAAAAAAGAAGTTATTTATTCTATATATAATGGAAAATTAAAATGTTTTGATTGTGGTAAAGCAATGGTTAAACAAGATGATTATAGAGGAAATAGAAATATATCAAATTATTTTTGTGTTAGTCATTTATATTTGAGTAAATCATGTTCTTCACACAAAATTAAAACTGAAGTATTAAATAATACTGTTTTAGAATCAATTCAGCTACAAGTTAAATTGGTAATTGAATTAGATAAAAGTATTAAAAGATTATTTTTTAGAAGTAATAAAGGTCAATTAGAAACAACCTATAAAGAAAAAATAAGAATTGCTGAAATTAAACTTGAAAATCTAAGAAATAAGAAAAGAGATAATTATAAAGAGTGGAAATTTGGTTCTATAGATAAAAAGGAATATGAAACTATACAGCAAGATATAGAAAATAAAATTAATAAATTAAATGAGGATATAGAATTATATAATTCAACATATCAAAATACAATTAAAAGGCTTAGAAAAGATGAGTATTGGATAAGTCATTATAGAAGAAATAGAAAGATTAAAAAGATAACAAAAGAAGTTCTTGATGAGCTTGTAGAGAGTATTTTAGTAAAAGAAGATGGTAGTTTGATTATTAATTTTAAATATCAAGATGAATACATCGGATTATTACAATATATAGAAAATGAAGGAAGTGTTAAAGAATGTCTAAATGGAGAATTGGTGTCTATTTAAGATTATCATCAGAAGATGGAGATAAAGAAGAGTCAAATAGTATATCTACACAAAGAAGTATAATTGATTATTACTTATCAGATTTTAAAGATATAAAAAAATATAAAGAATATATTGATGATGGATATACTGGAACAGATTTTAATAGACCAGGATTTGAAGCAATGCTAGAAGATATATATTCTAAAAACATTAATGCAATTATAGTAAAAGACTTATCA
>HF990790.1:0-6097 GCA_000436255.1 Clostridium sp. CAG:1193
CTACTTATTCTTAATATTTGATTTAATTTCTTGCTATCAATTTCTTCTTTTTTATCCATAATATCACCAATATTAGTATTAACAAAAAATAAAAAATGATAAGCAAGTTATCATTAATCTACATCTATAAAATCTAAATATTGTTCAATTCTTTGGTATACTTCTTTTTTACCATCTTTTGTTACGCTTGAAAATAATATTAAATTATCTCCACTCTCTAAATTAAGAGTATTTAATATTACTTTTTTATATTTTTCTCTTTGTCCAAAAGATATCTTATCTATTTTAGTAGCAATAATTGTTACTTTTAGATTAAAATATTTTAAATATTTATACATTAATTCATCATCTTCAGTAGGTTTATGCCTAAAATCAACAAGCATAAATACTTCTTTTAATTCTTTTCTATTTGCAACATAATCTTCTATCATCTTACCAAATTTCATTTGTGTTTTCTTATCAGTGGCTGCATATCCATATCCAGGAACATCTACTAAGTAAAAATCTTTATTAATTAAATAAAAATTTAATGTTTGTGTTTTACCTGGTTTGCTTGATGTTCTTGCAAAGTTTTTTCTATTTATAATTGTGTTTACAAAACTACTTTTACCAACATTACTTCTTCCTACAATTAAAAATTCTGGCAATTTATCCGTAGGATATTGACTCTGCCTTACTGCCGATATAAAGAGTTCTGTGCTTATAATTTTCATAATATCACCATGTTAATTGTAACAGATATGAAAAAAAAATGCAAATTATGAAAAAAGACTCATAATAAGTCTTGTTCTCTATCAATATATTCTTTACATAATAAGTCTAAACGTGAGACTATTTCATCTACTAATGAGAAATCCTGTAATCTAATACCACTTGCAAGTTTATGGCCTCCACCATTATATTGCATAGCTATAGTATTAATAACTGGACCTCTTGATCTTACAGATACTCTTACAATCCCTTGTTTTTTATCTTCTGAGAATGTAAGCCACACTAAAAGTTCATTAATAAATGTTAATTCATTTACCATATTACCAGCACTAGCAGCATCTACACCAAACTGTTTTTGAATATCATCTGTAATAGAAATGTATCCAACTCCATTTTTAGTTACTTTTAGATTTTGAAGTACATATCCAGAAAATCTTACTTCATCCAAATTTCTCATATACATATTTTCATATAATTCTTTTTTGTCTATATCATACTCACTAATAAGTCCAGCGGATACTTGCATTGTTTTGGGACTAGAACAAGGATACAAAAATCTATTTGTATCTGCAATTATACCCATGTATAATCTTTCAGCAGCATACTTATTCATTTTTAATTTAGTATTCTTAACTAGATCAACTATTAATTCACAGGTTGATGAAGAGTGCTCATCTATTAATTCTATATCGCAAAACTTTTCTTCAAATGGATGATGATCAATTTTAATTTTATATTTAAAATCATTAACTTCTACTCCATCTAATCTTCTTATTATTGGAGTATCAAGTACGATTAATAAAGTATTATCCTCTATTTTTTCAAGTTCTTTATCGAGTGATCCCATATATTTAAACTTAGATGAATATGCACCCACTGCATAAACTTTTTTTAAAGGAAAGTTACTTTCTATAATAGTTTTAAGAGCAATTTGTGAACCTAGTGCATCTATATCTGCGCCTATATGTCTTGCAATTACTATATTATCATACTTTTTTATTGCCTTATAAATTTCTTTAAACATTATTTATCAAGCACTAAATTATAAGTGTCTCTTGCTATCATAACTTCCTCATTTGTTGGGATTAAATAGCAAGGTATAGATGAATCTTTTGTTGTAATAAGTCTTTCAACACCTCTTACATTATTTGCTTCTTCATCTACTTTAACCCCTAATACTCTTAGTCCTTCCATTATTTCTTTTCTTGTATTTATTGCATTTTCACCAAGACCTGCTGTAAAGCATATAGCATCAGCTCCACCAAGTAATACATAGTATTTTGCTATATATTCAATAACTCTTCTATTATACATTTTTTCTGCAAGAATACATCTTTTATTACCATTATTTGCTTCTTGTTCAACATCTCTTGCATCACTACTAACACCACTTACTCCAAGTAGTCCACTTTTCTTATTTATTGCTGTATCCATTTCACTTGGTGTCATACCTGTAATATTCATAACATAAGGAAGTATTGATGCATCTATATCACCACATCTACTACCCATAATAACACCTGCATTTGGTGTAAATCCCATTGATGTATCTATGCACTTACCATTAAGTACAGCACTAATACTTCCACCATTACCTAAATGACAAACTATTACTTTAGTATCAGTTCTACCTAATATTTCATTAACTCTTTGTGATACATATTTATGACTTGTTCCATGTGCACCATATTTTCTTACACTATATTTTGTATACCATTCATATGGTAACGCATACATATAAGCTTCTTCTGGCATAGTTTGATGGAATGCTGTATCAAATACTGCTGTATGAACTGCATTTGGCATAAATTCTTTAAATGCTTTAATTCCAACAAGAGCAGCCGGATTATGTAGAGGTGCTAAAGCACTTAAATCACCAATAATACCTTCTACCATATCATCAACTACAACTGTCTTATCAAATTTATCTGCCCCTTGTACTATTCTATGTCCTACACCCTTAATTTCTTCAAGAGATTCTACTATATTATTTTCAAGTAACTCTTTTGTAAGAAATCCTACTGCAACTGAATGATTAGATAAATCAACTTCTTTTCTTATCTTCTCACCATTTAATTTAATAGTATAAAAACTATTATCAATACCAATTCTTTCAAATACTCCAGAAATTAGTACTTTTTCCTCTGGCATTTCATACATTTGAAACTTTAATGATGAACTACCTGCATTAACTGCTAAAATTTTCATAATAATCAACTCCTATCAACAATTATATACTAAAATTAACATTTTTGGTATAAATAAAAGAAAAAAAATACATTTATATTTTAAAATGTATCTTTTATCACATCATTTAATTCACTTTCACCCCAAATTGTTATTCCAAGTGAAACTGCTTTATCATATTTACTTCCAGGATTATCACCCTTAATTACTACATCAGTCTTTTTACTAACTGAACCAGACACATTTCCACCAAAAGACTCTAATAATTCTTTTATTTCATTTCTGTCTTTAGACAAAGTACCAGTAATTACAAATGTTTTCCCTGTGATTAAATCATTTTGTTTACTATTTAAACTACCTAAGTATTTCATATTAATACCAAGTTCTTTTAATTTATTTATTTCACTAATATTCTTTGAATCATTAAAATAATTAATTATACTGTCTGCGATTATATTTCCAATATCATGAATATTACTTAATTCTTCTTTTGTTGTATTAATTAAATTATCCATAGTTATATATCTACTAGCAAGTATTTTTGCAGTTTTAGCTCCAACCTGTCTTATTCCAAGACCAAATAATAATTTTTCTAATGAATTATTTTTAGACTCTTCAATCGCATTAAGCATATTTGTTACACTTTTTTCTCCATATCCTTCAAGTTCCATAATATCTTTTTTATATTTATCTAATAAATATATATCACTAACTGTTTTTATATATTTAAGATTGTATAAATCTTCAATAATACTTTCTCCAAGCCCATCTATATTCATTGCATCACGACTTACAAAATGAATTAAAGATTCAATATTTCTAGCAGGACAATGTTCATTTTTACAAAAATAGTCTGCTTCTCCTTCATTTTTAATTAGAAAACTATCACATATAGGACACTTTTTAATCATTTCAAAATCTTTTTCTGTGCCTGTTCTTCTTTCTTTTACAGGGCCTAATACAGCAGGTATAACATCACCAGCTTTTATTACTTCTACAATATCTCCTATTTTAATATCATGATCTATTACATAAGCTTCATTATGTAATGTTGCTTTTCTTACCGTTGAACCTTGTATTAATACCGGCTCTAAAACAGCATTAGGAGTTACCTGACCAGTTCTACCTACAGTAAATATTATATCAGTAAGTTTAGTAAATACTTGTGTTGGGGGGAACTTATATGCAGTTGCCCATTTTGGATATTTTGCTGTAAAACCAAGATGTTGTTGCATATTAATATCATTTACTTTTATTACTACTCCATCTATATCATAAGGTAAATTATCTCTGTTTTTAGTCGCATAATTTATAAATTCGATAACCTCGTTTATATTATTTACAATTCTATTATTTGGATTAGTTTTAAATCCAAGAGTTTTCATATAAAGAAGTGCTTCATAATGTGTATTAATACCATAATCCAGTGGATTTGGTAAATGGTATATAAATGTATCTAATTTCCTACTCGCTGCTACTTTTGAATCTAATTGCCTAATTGAACCAGCAGCAGCATTTCTAGCATTTTGAAGTAGTGGAAGATTATTTTCTTTTCTGTTTCTATTTATAGTTTCTAAAACTTTTTTACTCATGTATATTTCTCCACGTACTTCTATATCTATATCTTTATTAATCTTAAGGGGTACTGTTTTAATAGTCCTAACATTATTAGTAATATCTTCACCAACTACCCCATCACCTCTTGTTGATGCACTTACTAAAGAACCATGCTCATAAGTTAAAGATACAGAAAGCCCGTCTATCTTAAGTTCACATACATATTCTGGATTATATCCTTCCTTTCTTATTCTTTCATCAAATGCTCTTATCTCACTTTCATTAAATACATTACTTAATGACATCATAGGTATTTTATGTGTAACCTTACTAAATTCATCTAGTACTTTACCACCTACTCGATGTGTTGGAGAATTCTCTAATATGTATTCTGGGTATTCACTTTCTAAATCAAATAATTCTCTTATATATTTATCATATTCTTGATCTGTAATAGTTGGATTATCAAGTGTATGATAATTATAATCTGCTTCATTTATTATTTTTACAAGTTCTTCTATTCTTTTTTTTGCATCTATATTATTCATTGTCAAACTTATCCTTTCTTTTTTGTTATGTATGAAATTTGATATTTATCAAGATCAGTAATACTAATTGTTTTATTATCCAAAGACTCTATCAATTCTTTTTGTATTCCATTTATTTTAACTTTTATGTAACTACTTTTTATACATGGTAAATAATAAATATTATCCTCATCTTCGTATATTTTTTCAAGTGCAGTATCACATTCAAAAGCTTCTATACTTTTACTTAAATCAATAATTTCCATATGTTTAGAATACTCTTTATTTTCTTTATCTACATTAAATAATATAATTAGTAGTATTAAAATTATTATTGTAAAAATTATAATTAACTTTTTATTTAACCCCATAAGTCTTTATTATATTCTCCACTATCAATAAGTTTATTAATATAGTTTACAACACTTTCTTTATCTTCTTTATATGTTACTCCTACCCATTTAGAGTTTGTATTAAGTACTGTTACATTAAATTTTCCATCCTTAATTCCATTTGCTAAAACTGTAGGTATTAAATATTCACATTTTTCTAAATTATCTTTATTTTCATCTAAAAACTCTTTAAATTTATCTTCTAAGTATTTAAATATTGAAGGTGTAAAAGACATCATATTCATAGATACTTTTGTATTACTATCAATTGTATACTCCCTGTTTGTTACAAGTGAAGTTGCATGTATAACTCCATCAACTCTTTCAATAACACTTTCATCAATACTTTCTAAGTATCCATTATTAATTATGCACACCCCTCTTTTAACACTACCATTTGATGTAAGTGTATTTATAACATCATAACCTACTAAACTAAAACAATTTTCATTGTTATCAATAAATTTGCTAATAACAGAATATGCATCATTACCATAAAAATCATCAGCATTTATTATTACAAATGGTTCATGTATTACATCTTTAGCACACAATATTGCATGTGCTGTACCCCATGGTTTTACTCTAGAACCCTTATTATATCCACTAGGTATATTATCTAAACTTTGAAATACATATTCTACATTTACTTTATCTTCAATTCTCTTACCCACTGTTTCTCTAAATATTTCATAGTTTTCCTCTTTTATTATAAAAACTATT
>HF990790.1:6115-11004 GCA_000436255.1 Clostridium sp. CAG:1193
TTATAAAAACTATTTTATTAAATCCATTTCTAATAGCATCATATATACTATAATCAATAATAAATTCTTTACTTGGACCAACTGGTTCAAGTTGTTTTAAACCTCCAAATCTACTGCCCATACCTGCTGCTAAAATTAATAAAGTCTTATTCATAATTCCTCCTATATTTTTTTTAATCCTTTATATGTAGTAAGTATCTTTTTTATCCCTATTCCATTTTTAAATGCAATAGTTGCAACACTTTTATCTATACTTATAACAATGCCATCTCCATACATATTATGACTAACATGATCTCCTGCTTTAAGTTCTAAATCTGAATCATTGAAATTATCTTTTTTATTAATTTTAATTTCTTTAGTACTTTTAGTCTCTTCAAATAATCTATCTACATCTTCTTCGTTTATTTCTTTTATAAATCTACTTTCTATATTAGATCTTATTTGTCCAAATAAAAGTCTACTTCTTGCATTAGTAAGATAAAGTAATTTTTTAGCACGTGTGATTGCAACATAGAATAATCTTCTTTCTTCTTCTAACTCTTCTTTTGATTCAAGACCCATACTATGTGGGAATAAACCTTCTTCAAGACCAGTTACAAATACTAAATCAAACTCAAGTCCTTTTGCAGCATGCATTGTCATTAATGTAACAACATCATCATCTTTTGTTTCTTTAACATCACTTATTAATGATATTTCCATTAAAAATTCTTCTAAAGTGGCTGTAGGATTATAATCTTGATAGTTTTTAGCAATTGATTTAAACTCCTCTAAGTTTTCAAGTTTAGATTTAGCTTCAATTGAATCTTCTTCTTCATATTCTTTTTTTAACCCAGTCTTTGTTAATACAAGTTCAATAAAATCAACAAAATCTAAATCTTTCATCTTTTTCATTATATCTAAAATTAAATTCTTAAATTCTAATTCTTTACCACTACTTATAGTTTCAAATACACTAACGCCATTAATACTAGCCTCTTTTTCTAAGCGTTCGATTGTTTTATCACCAATACCTCTTTTTGGAGCATTTATACATCTTTCTAGACTAACATCATCATTATTATTGTTAATAAGCCTTAAATAACTTACTAAATCTTTTATTTCTTTTCTATTAAAATATGCATAAGATCCTACTACTTTATATGGAATAGTATTTTCAAGAAATCCTCTTTCTATTGCTTGAGATTGTGCGTTAGTCCTATAAAGAACAGCCATCTCATGATAAGGTATTCCCTCGTTTTTATACGCTTTTATTTCATTTATTATATTTAATACTTCATCTTTTTCATCATAACATCTTAAATATTTTATTTTTGTACCAAGTGGATTATCAGTCCATAAATTCTTATCTTTCTTTTCTGTATTATTCTTAATAACACTATTAGCAGCCTCTACTATTCTTTTTGTTGAACGATAATTTTGTTCAAGAAGTATTACAGTAGCATCCTTATAATCTTTTTCAAAATTAAGTATATTTTTATAGTTAGCACCTCTCCACGAATAAATACTTTGAGATTCATCTCCAACAACGCATATATTTTTTCTTCTATCACTAATCATTTTACTTAATATATACTGTGCTTCATTAGTATCCTGATATTCATCAATAAACACGTATTTATATTTGTTTTGATAATGTTTTAATGCATCTTCGTTTTTTCTAAATAATATTATGGGCATCATTAGTAAATCATCAAAATCAACTGAACTGTTTTGTGTTAATCTTTCTTCATATTTTTTATATACATCTGCTATTTTAATATCTATATCAGTTCTTGCCATTCTTTTAAAGTCATCACAACTAACAAGTTCATTTTTTGCAGAACTTATTTTTCTTTTTATTACTTTTGAATTATAAATTTTTTCATCTAAATTCATATCTTTTAAAACTTTTTTTATTACTGAAATACTATCTGATTCATCCAATATAGTAAATGTACTATTTAAATGAAAAAAGTCATAATTTTCTTTTATTATTTTAAGTCCAAATGCATGAAATGTAGATATTTGCATTCCTTTTGCAGCATCCCCGATTAAACTTTCTAATCTTACTTTCATTTCTTTTGCTGCTTTATTAGTAAATGTTATTGCTAATATTTCCCATGGATTACATTTATCCTCTTCAAGTAAATATGCAATTTTATGTGTAATTACTCTAGTTTTACCACTCCCTGGACCTGCAAGTATTAATATAGGGCCTTCCGTTGTTTTAACCGCTTCAATCTGTTTATCATTAAGTGTATCTAAATTCATAATGCCTCCTACTTCTTTTTTACTTTACTAGGTGTTAATACTTTTAAAAACTCTTCTTGTATTATTTTTTGATTAAGAGAAATAGTTCCATCTAATATAACTTTTTTATCCATTTTTGAATAATCTAATTCATTAATTTCAAACGGTAACTTATCTTTTAAATAAAGAGTGTATTCTCTTAAAAATTCTCTTTCGCATCTACCATTTCCTTCTCTAAATGGATGAAGCAAATTTAAACTTATATAATAATATGATAAATATTCTGATAAAGAGGTTATATCACTCACATTATCTAGTTTCATCTTCATCTCATTTAATGTTTCATTTAAAGCAATACTTACAAATCTGCTTCTTGCAAAATATGTATTTCCCTTTTTAATATCTACACAACGTATTTTTCCTGCAAAAGGATATATATCAGAGAATAAAAATTCATGTATCTTTAAATAATGCACAGAATCAAAATTACCACTGATTGGTTCTATATAAAGAGATAATAATTTCTTAGAGACTAATGCTCTTTCATAAGCTTCAAGTTCATCCATATCAGTAATACCAAAATTATTTTTAAGTATAGAAGATTTAGGATAACAATATGGATCAGTAATATTATTTATGTCTAGTATATTCATCTTTTTTTCTCCTTTTTAAATACACTAATTAACTCATTTATATCTATTTCATCTTTAACAAACGCTATTAATGCTTCTTTTTCATTTAAAGATAACTCTCTATCATTAGTATCAAGTCCCATAGAAGCAGAAACTTGTTCTACTACTTTACTTAATTCATCCTGCATATTACCACCTAATAATATTTTATCATATAAGATTTAAAATAGTTAGTTTTATTACAATTTATTTTTAGAAAAAAACAGTTAATAACTAACTGTTTAATAAACTTACATCTAACTTTACTTTTAAGTCTAATATACTATTGTCTCTATATACTTTAAGTGTTATTGTATCTCCTACATTATACTTATATAATAATGATCTAAAGTATGCAACATCTAAAACTTTTTCATTATTTAATTCAAGTATTACATCACCTTTTTTTAATGATGCTTTCCCAGCTGGTGAAGATTTTTCTACTTCTACAACAACTACACCACTATCTATACTTGAATCTAATGTTATACCATTTACATAAAGTACATATTTATTATCTACATCAAGTAGACTTACTCCAAGTACTGGCCTTTCTATTTTTTTCCCATTTTCAAGTTTATCCAAAATAGATTCAACTAATTCAATTGGTATTGCAAAACCCATACCTTCTATTTCATCTTCAACTAATTTCATTGAAGTAATACCTATTACTTCACCATTTATATTAACTAAAGCTCCACCACTATTACCTGGATTTAAAGCAGCATCTACTTGAATTACTTCTACAACATATTGTGTGCTTGGATTATTAGTTGAATTAACTGTTACACTTCTATTTTTACCAGATATAATTCCCTTAGTTACACTTCCTATATATTCTTTTCCCATAGGAGAACCAACAGCAAATATAGTATCACCTATATTAGAGTTTTCACTTTTACCAAGTTCTGCAACTGAAAGAACTGCAGATGCTTCTACTCTTAATACTGCAACATCAGTATATTCATCGCTTCCAAGAACTTTAGCAGTTACTGTTTGTCCTTGCATATTTGTTGTTTGGATGCTTGATGCACCATCTATAACGTGGTGATTAGTAAGAATATAGCCATATTTATCATCTTTTTTATATACAAATCCACTACCACTTCCTGTTTGTCTGTTGTTTTTGTAAGATTCTATATATACTTGTGAATCATAAACTTTATCGATTGCAGGTTTGATTGTATCACTTTCTGTTAGTGTTATATTACTAACTGTCTTTTCAATAACTGGTTTACCAAGTAAATCATAGTGTTTTAATGTTACTATAGTACCAATAACTCCAACTATTAAAGTAATTATTATTGTTAGAATGTATTTAAATTTTTCTTTCATATATCCTCCTCATACACTAATAATATATCATAAAAATTATGTGAATATTATAGTAAATGTGTGTAAAATGTATTAAATGTGTAAATTTTATTATATTTTTATTTTAATAATTTACCATTATCCATAGTATAAATCTCATCACATAAATCTTCTATATCCTGATTAATATGAGTTGCAATTATTATTAATTTCTCTTTTTTTATACTTAATAAATAATCTTTAATTTTCTTTATACTATCATTATCTATCGCATTAAATGGTTCATCTAAAATTATTATTTCAGGGTTTTCCATAAGTACTGATGCAATGCCCAATTTCTGTTTCATACCTAAAGAATACTTACCATACTTTTTATCTTTATCATCATATAAATTTACAAGTTTTAAAGTATCAAAAATTTCTTCAGTACCTATTTTATTTTGAATACCTGCTAAAAGTTTTAAATTCTCATATCCACTAATTGAAGATATAAATGTAGGTTTTTCTATAAGTGCTCTTGTATTTTTAGGAAATGTTTTATTTTGATATATATCCTCATCAAATACTTTAACATATCCTTCTTTTGGAGTTAAAAAACCACATATACTTTTAAAAAGCATACTTTTCCCACTCCCATTTCTTCCTACGATGCCATATATTACTCCTTTT